>NZ_DATIND010000156.1 GCF_035474595.1 Longimicrobium sp. | reverse complement strand
CTTGAAGCCGGCGGCCAGTTCGGCAAGATCGTCCTCACCCCCTGATCGCTGGATCTCATACCGATTTCGAGGATCGGCTGTGCATTTCCTCAGCGAACGTGCGGCACCGGCTATAGATCCTTCGGCCTGCAAATACCCGTGCAGATTCAGCTTGCAGTGTGGCCGGCCTCAGGATGACGTCTCCCTGCCACGAGCGGAAATGCACAGGTAATCTCCAGATACGGTGTCACTTCGCCCAATCCGCCGATCCACCCGACCCAGTCGCTCAAGGCTTGACATCTCCAATCTACAAGTGTAGTACTACAGGTGTAGATGAACTCGCCACCCTGGAATCGCGATGAGCGACGCGCCCGACCTGACCGATCTGCAGCTTGCCGTGCTCCGCGTTCTCTGGGAGCGGGGCGAGGCGACCGTGCAGGAGATCCACGCCGGGCTGCTGGACGAGCGCGGGCTGGCGCCGACGACCGTGGCCACGCTGCTGACGCGGCTGGAGCGGCGCGGCGTCGTGTCGCGGCGGGCGGACGGGCGCGTGCACCGCTACCGGGCGCGCGTCACCGAGCCCGAGGTGCGGCGGAGCATGGTGGGCGGGCTGGCGTCGCGCCTGTTCGGTGGCGACGTGGCCGCGATGGTGAGCCACCTGCTGGGCGGCGAGCACGTGGGGGCGGACGACCTGGAGCGCATCAGGGCGCTCGTGGAGAAGCGGGAACGCGAGCTGAAGGAGGGGCACGATGGGTGAGACCGGATCGATCCGCGCGCTGGCGGACGCTGCCGCCGCGTGGCTGCTGACGTACGGCATCCACAGCACCGCGTTGCTCGGCGCCGCGTGGCTGGCGTCGCGCGGGGTCTGGGCGGACGAGCGCACGCGGGAGATGCTCTGGAAGCTCGCGCTCGCCGGCGCCCTTGCGACGGCGACGATCGCGCAGCTGCGTCCCGGCGCGTCCGCGCTTCACGTGGCGCCCGTGCCCGCGGCGACGGCGAATCCTGCGGTGGCGATGGAGCGCTCTCTCGCGGCTGGCGGCGGGCTTCCGGGCATCGCCCCCGCGGTGGATCCGGCGAGCGAAGCGGCGGACGGGGTGCGGTGGACGGAGATCGGGGTGCTGGCGTGGCTCGTGGGCGCGGCCGTAGCGCTGGGGAGATTCGGGGCGGGATGGCTGCGCTTCACGCGGCGGCTGGCCCGCACGCCCGTGCGCGAGGACCATGCGCTGGCGGTGGCGCTGCGCGAGATGTGCGCCGCGGCCGGGGTGCGGCGGCGCATCCGGCTGACCTGCTCGGACGCGCTGGCCTCGCCGGTGGCGGTGCTGCGCGGGGAGATCTGCGTTCCGCGCGGCACCGCGTCGCGGCTGGACGGCGAGCAGCAGCGCGCCATGCTGGCCCACGAGACGGCGCACCTGCTGCGCCGCGACCCGCTCTGGCTGTGCGCGGCGGGCGCGCTGGCCAGCGTGTTCTGGTTCCAGCCGCTGCTGCGCCTGTGCGTCCGGCGCCTGCGCGAAACCGCCGAGTACCAGTGCGACGCCTGGGCCGCCCGCCATGCCGGCCCGTTCGCGCTGGCGCGGTGCCTGGCCGAGGTCGCCTCGTGGCCCGCCTCGCGCCCGTATCCCGCGGCGGCCGCGGCGATGTCGGCCGGGGGCGCGCACCTGGTCCGCCGCGTGGAGCGGTTGCTGGCGGGCGCGCCCGAGCCGCGCGGCGCGCACCGGTGGACGGCGGCCGCGCTGCTGGCGACCTTCGCGGCCGCGGCGTGGGCGCCGGCGGTCTCGGCCGGGCCCCTGCCGCCGATGACGGCGGCGCCGCAGCAGTCGTACGCCGCGCGCTTCGGCATCTCGCCGGAGCTGGCGGGCGCGGTGGAGCGCGCCGCGCGCGCCGAGGGGGTGGACGCGGAGCTGGCGTTCCGGCTGGTGCGGACGGAGAGCCGCTTCGACGAGCGGAAGGAGGGGCCCGGGGGGATCGGGCTGACGCAGATCATCCTGCCCACCGCGCGGAGGCTGCAGCCCGGCATCACCCGCGGCCAGCTGTTCGAGCGCGACACCAACCTGCGCCTGGGGTTGCGCTACCTGCATGCCATGCTCGTCCGCTACCACGGCGACGCCACCCGCGCGGTGCAGGCCTACTACCAGGGTCCTCGCCAGCTCGACCACGCGGGGCCGCATCCCGGGACGCGCGCGTACGCCGCCGGGCTGCTCGGCCCCGTCGCCGGTCTTCCCGCCTACCGCGGCCCCGGCCTGCGGAGCGGGCGATGAGGCGCCACCGGTTCACGGCCCCGCTGCTCGCCGCGGCCATCGCCGCCGCGGCCTGCCGTCCCCCGGCCGGGCCGCCGTTCCGCGATCCGCGGCCCGCGCGGGTGACGGTGGCCGAGCTGCAGCGCCTGCGCTGGATCGTGGGCGACTGGCGTGGCACGGGAACGAACCAGCCGGCGTTCTACGAGCGCTACCGCTTCCAGGACGACTCCACGCTGGTGGTGGAATCGTTCGCGGACTCCAGCTTCTCGGCCCCGACGGATCCCACCTTCTTCGTGCTCCGCGGCGGCCGCCTGGGCCCGGACGCCCGCACCGCCGCGTCGCGGATCGACGCCCGCTCGGTGACCTTCGCGCCGCAGGCGGCCGGGCGAAACTGGTACCGGTTCCGCTACCGCGCCCCGGACGAGTGGGAGGCCGTCCTCTGGTGGCCCGCGACGCCAACGCGCCCGGAGCGTCTGGTCACCTACCGGATGGTGCGCGTCCGCTGAACGGAAGTGCGGAAGTGCGGGAGTGCGGGAGTGCGGGAGTGCGGGAGTGCGGGAGTGCGGGAGTGCGGGAGTGCGGGAGTGCGGGAGTGCGGGAGTGCGGAAGTACGAGGGATATCGGGAGATGGAGAAATCCCCCGCCGGGCACCGGGCCGGCGGGGGATTTTCTCGTCTGATCGAAAGCGAGGAGAGCGCGATGAGTATCGCACTTACGCACTCCCGCACTCCCGCACTCCCGCACTTTGTTGTCAGGTCTGGAAGCCGGAGACCAGCTCCCGCATCCGCTCGGCCGAGTGCAGCAGCTCCATGCTGCTGGCCGACATCTCCTGCGTGGCGGCACTCTGCTCCTCGGCCGCGGCGCTGACCTCCTCGGCGCTGGCGGCGTGGCTTTCCGACGTGCCGCTGACCTCGGCCACCGCCATCTCCACCCCCTCCATTGCCGCGCTGTTGCGCCCCACCGCGTCCTCCACCTGGCCGGCGGCCAGGCGCACCCCGTCGACCGCGGCCAGGATCTGCTCCAGCGCGGCGTCGGCGCCCTTGGACACGTGCTCCACGTCGGCCACCTTCTCCTGCCCGCGCGCCATCGTTCCCACCACCCCCTCGATGCGCGAGCGGATGGCGTGCACGTTCTGCGCGACCTCCTGCGCCGCGCGCGCCGAGCCCTCGGCCAGCTTGCGCACCTCCTCGGCCACCACCGCGAAGCCGCGGCCGTGCTCGCCCGCGCGCGCCGCCTCGATGGCCGCGTTCAGCGCCAGCAGGTTGGTCTGCCGCGCGATCCCGGTGATGGTCTCCACGAAGCGGTCGATCTGCAGCGAGGTCTGCTCCAGCTCGGTCACCTGGTTGGCGCTGGCCTGCACCACGTCGCGGATCTCCACCAGCCGGGCCAGCGCCGTCGAAACCTCCTGCCGCGAGCGCGTCGCCACCTCGAAGATCTGCCCGGTCAGGCTGGTCACCATCCGGCTGGCGTTGGCGATCTCCTGCGTGCGCGTCTTCATCTCGTCCAGCGCCTCCTGCGTGGCCTGCAGGCCGTGGCTCTGGCTCTCGGCGCCCCCCGCGATCCCCACCATGGCCGTGGCCACCTCTCCGCTCGACGCCGCCACCTCCTCGGAGATGCTGGAGAGGTCCGAGGCGAAGGTGGAGATGCGCTCGGCGGTGGACACCGTCTCGCTCACGATGTTGCGCAGCTGCACCGCCATCCCGCTGAACGCGCCGGCCAGCGAGGCGAACTCGCCGGTCATGTTGCCGTTCAGGCTCACCCGCAGGTCGCCCTGCCCCAGCCGGTCGGCCGCGCCCACCAGCTCGTTCAGCGGGCGGGTGATGGAGCGGATGGTGGTGTACACCAGCCCGGCGGCGATGGCCGCGGCCACCAGCCCGATCAGCAGCAGCAGCAGCTCGGTCTTGCGTGCGTTCTCCTTCAGCTGCGTGGACGCGGTGGCCACCTTCTCGGCCTGCGCCGCGCTGACCTTGCGGATCTCCTGCTGCAGCTCCTGCGTCTGCGGGCGCACGGCGGCCACGCGGCGCAGCGCCCCCTCGGTGTCGCCGATGTCGCGCTGGGCGTGCGCCAGCGCGTACTCCACCTCGATGCGCGAGTGCAGCCCCTCCACCTTCACGATCTCCTGCTGCTCGGCGGGCGACAGGTCCTTCAGGTCCTTGTACTGGCGCCGCTGCTCGTGCCCCTGCCGCCCCAGCGTGGCGAACTGCTCGGCGATGTCGGGGCTGGGCGTCACCAGGTAGCGCTCGCCCGCGGCGATCTGGTTCAGGATCAGCGACTCCAGCGAGCTGCCGATCTCGGTGCTGCGGCGCAGGGATCCCAGCCGCTCGTCCATGCGGCCGGTCAGCTGGCTCACCGTCCACAGGCTTCCCAGCGCGCCCGCGGTGATCAGGATCACCAGGAACGCGCCGCCCCAGATCAGGCGGTCCCGGATCGACTGGAAGAAGCCGGACCGGTTGGCGCGAGTGCTCATCGAGTGCCGTTGCTAAGCTGGATGGTTCCGTTCGTGATGACGCCCACGGCGAACGCCTTCTGCTCGGGGTCGCCGTTCCGGTCGAAGCGGATCTCGCCCGTGGCGCCCTGGAACGCCTGCGCGCCGCCGGGCTGCCCGAGCGTGTGGAGATAGCGCTGGATCCCCTCTCGCGACGCGCCGTTCGCCTTCGCGGCCGCCGCCAGCAGGTTCACCGCGTCGTACGCCGCCGCGGCGAAGGGGTCGGGGTCGCTCCCGTACGCCTGCCGGTACGCGGCGGCGAAGGCCTTCGCGCGGTCGTTCGCGGCGGGGTGATAGAGGAGGCCGACGAGCGTCCCGTCGTACGTCGGCCCCTGCCCGGCCAGGGGGACCAGCCCGTCGCCGCCGATGAAGCGGGCCTGCATCCCCAGCTGCCGCGCCTGGCGGATGATGATCCCCCCGGCCACGTCCAGCCCGGCGATGAACACCACCTGCACCCCGCGCGACTGCATCCGCTTCAGGTAGGGCGAGAAGTCGGCGGTCGAGTCGTTGAACGGGTCGTACTCGGCCACCGTGCCGCCCGCCTTCAGCAGCGCGTCGCGAAAGCTTCCCGCCAGCCCGCGGCCGTAGTCGTCGTTGGTGTACAGGATGGCCACGTTCTGCGCCATCCCCCGCGCCGTGGCCGCCAGCGCCACCGCGTTGGCCGAGTCCGACGAGGCCACGCGGTAGGTCCAGTCGCCCAGCCGGCTCACGGCGGGCGAGGTGGCCGTGGTCGCCACCTCGGGGAGCCGGCCGCGCACGCTGTCGGACTCGCCGTTGTAGAGGGGCGCCGAGGCGATGGTCGTCCCCGAGTTCACCGGCCCGGCCAGCGCCACCACCTTGGCGTCGCGCACCAGCTCGGCGGCGATGGAGATGGCGGTGTGCGCGTCGGCGCCGTCGTCGCGGGCCAGCAGCACCAGGTTGCGGCCGTTGATCCCCCCGGCGGCGTTGATCTCCTTCACCGCCAGGTCGGCGCCCTGCTTGGTGGCGATGCCGTATCCCTGCTTCAGCGGCCCCGCCAGCGCGAAGGTCACGTCGCCTCCGCCGCCGGCGCCCTTGCAGCCGCCCAGCGCCAGCGCGAGCGCGAGCATGCGCACGGCCGGCACGCGGCGCGCGCGTGCCGAATGCCGCAGCCGTGCATTGCGGCGGAAAGGCGGGTGGGGCATGTCGGGGCCGGGAATGCGGGATAGGTGAGAACGCCGCATAGTACGGGCGCCGTCCAGCCGTTGTCAACGCCGCCGCGCGCGCCGACGCGGTTGCGGGAGCGGGCTTTGGATGCGATCGCCATTGCTGGCGGAAAAACATCCGGCGCCGCCTTTCCGCCGTCGCAGTTGTCGCGCGACGACGGCATCTGCTCACGCCCGGACGCCCTCAACGGCAATCTCACGCGGAGACGCGGAGGCGCGGAGAGCTCCGGGCGGTCCGGCCCGAGGCGCGGAGCCGAGATCCGAGCCGGGGGAGGGGGGTGAGCCGGGCGGGCAGGACGTATCCTCTTCCACGCCAATGCCGTCCAGCTACCTCTCCCGGTACGGGAGAGGTGGACGGCCTCGGCCGGCCGGAGAGGGTGCGAGGCGGAGGGATAGCATCGGCGGGAGGAACAGCATCGAACGTGGTGCGCGCGACGGGAAGAGCGAGAGCGGTGCACGCGGGCGAGGCACGGTGGATAGGACGCGGAGGAGGGCGAGAGCGCCATCGTCCTGCGCCTCAACATCTTGCCGGAGCGTACGTTGCATCGGCCCCGGCGTCCGGCTACGTTCCGCCCATGACGCACACCATCGCGCAGCTCGCTCCTCTACGGCATCGGCCGCGTCCTCGCACGTTCGTGGGAGGACGCGGATGAGCGACGCGGCCGTCGCGGCGCACCACGAGGAAGAGCCGCTGGAAAAGCCGTACGACATGCGGCTGATGCGGCGCCTGCTCTCCTATCTGCGGCCCTACCGGCTGCGGGTGGCGCTCGCCGTGTTCCTCCTCTTCGCCGGCTCGTTCACCGAGCTGGCCGGGCCGTACCTGACCAAGGTGGCGCTCGACCGCGCCGTGCCGACGGGCGACCTGCACCTGCTGACGGTGCTCGTGGCCGCGTACTTCGGGTCGCTGGTGCTGGCCTTCCTCTTCGAGTACGGGCAGACGCTGCTGACCACCTGGCTGGGGCAGCGCATCATGTACGACCTGCGCGTGGAGGTGTTCGCGCACCTCCAGCGCCTGTCGCTGCGCTACTTCGACCGGCACCCGGTCGGGCGGCTGATGACGCGGGTGACCAACGACGTCGAGGCGCTGAACGAGGCCTTTTCCTCCGGCATCGTCACCGTCTTCGGCGACGTCTTCACCCTGGTCTTCATCCTGGCGGCGATGGTGAAGCTGGACTGGCGGCTGGCGCTGGTCACCTTCGCCGTCCTCCCCTTCGTCGGCATCGCCGCGTTCGTCTTCCGCGCGCTCATCCGCCGCGCCTTCCGCGACATCCGCGTGCGGCTGGCGCGCATCAACGCGTACCTTGCCGAGCAGCTGAGCGGGATGCGCGTGACCCAGCTCTTCGGGCGCGAGCGGCAGTCGATGGAGCGCTTCGCCGAGGTGAACCGCGACCACCTGCTGGTGAACCTGCGCTCCATCACCTACTACGCGCTCTTCTTTCCCGTCATCGAGGTGCTGACCTCGGTGGCGATGGCGCTCATCCTCTGGTACGGCGGCTGGCAGTCGCTGGGGGGGACCATGACGGTGGGCGTGGTGGCGGCCTTCCTCCAGTACACGCGCCGCTTCTTCCGCCCCATCCAGGACCTGTCGGAGAAGTACAACCTGCTGCAGGGGGCGATGGCGGCCAGCGAACGCATCTTCGAGCTGGTCGACACCGCGCCGGAGATCCAGGACCCCCCCGACCCGCTGCATCTCCCCAGTCCCGGACGGGGGGAGATCGAGTTTCGCGATGTCTGGTTCCGCTACGACGAGGGGGGCGACTGGATCCTGCGCGGGATCTCGTTCACCGCGCGGCCGGGGGAGCGGGTGGCCATCGTGGGGGCGACCGGGGCGGGGAAGAGCACCATCATCAACCTGCTGATGCGCTTCTACGAGCCGGAGCGGGGGGAGATCCGGCTCGATGGCGTGCCCATCCCCCGCGTGCCCGTGGCCGAGCTGCGCGGGCGGATCGGGCTGGTGCTTCAGGACGTGTTCCTGTTCAGCGAGGACGTGCGCCGCAACATCCGCCTGGGGCGCGACGACATCGCCGACGAGCGGGTGCACGAGGCGTCGCGGCGCGTGGGGCTGGAGCCCTTCGTGGCGCGCCTCCCGGCGGGGTACGACCAGCCGCTGGGCGAGCGCGGGACCTCGCTCTCGGTGGGCGAGCGGCAGCTGGTGAGCTTCGCGCGGGCGCTGGCGTTCGAGCCGCTGGTGCTGGTGCTGGACGAGGCCACCTCGTCGGTCGACAGCGAGCTGGAGGCGCGCATCGAGGAGGCGCTGCGCGAGCTGATGCGCGGCCGCACCTCGCTGGTCATCGCCCACCGCCTGTCCACCGTCCAGGGCGCGGACCAGATCCTGGTGCTGCAACACGGCGAGATCCGCGAGCGCGGCACCCACGCGCAGCTGCTGGCGAAAGGCGGGCTCTACGCGCGCCTCTACGAGCTCCAGTTCGTCCGCATCCAGTCCGCGTCCGGCGGCGACCGCGAGGCGGCGGACTAGGGGTGCGAGACCGTTCCCCGGACCCTTCGGGACTCGTCGCGGGACTGGCGCTCGATCATATGCAGAAGCGCCAGTAACAGTGGCTATTTCGCGGCCTCGCAAAAATTTCTTGCTCCATCGTATGCAAAAGCGATATTTGAAGTGTATGATCTGCATACGATGCAGCAACGTTCGCGTGATTGCTCTCTACAGCCAAAGCAATGGTGACGCATGGCAGGTCCCGCGGGAGCGCGGGTGAGCGAGGGCAGGTAGAGCGGTTCGTGGAAGAGGTGCAGGCCAGCGGCAGGTATTTCTTCGCCGATGAAGAGCTGAACGCCAAGGTTTCCCTCACCTCTCCAGGGATGCGGGGGGCTTTGGCGAGGTTGCTCTCAGCCCGTCGTATCACGCGGCCGCTGCGAAACAGCGGCTTCTTCATCATCGTTCCGGCCGAGTTCCGGACCCGCGGGGCTCCGCCGCTCACCTGGTACCTGGATGGACTGATGCGCTCGCTTGAGGTTCCCACGTACTACGTGGGGCTGCTGACGGCCGCCGAGTGGCACGGTGCTTCGCATTATGCCGCGCAGGAAACCCAGATCGTATCGCCGCGGCAGATCCGCCCGATCACGATCGGGCGCGAACGCCTTCGCTTCATCCGGAAGGCCACGGCGGCGGAGACCCCTGTCGAGGAGAAGCCGACCGAAGTAGCGCCGGTGCGGCTCTCGACAGCGGAGGCCACGGCGTACGACCTCGTCCGGTACGTTCGCGCTGCGGGCGGGTTGAGTGTCGTCGCGACGGCGCTGGCGGAGCTGGCGCTGCGTCCGGCCGCACTGGAGCAGGCCCTGGACGCGGGTGGCGAGGTGGCGGTGGCGCAGCGCCTGGGATATCTGCTGGAGCGGGTCGGCCGGGGCCGCGAGGCGGGCGTGGCGGAACGCTGGCTTTCGCGCCGGGACCGCGTTCGCACCAGTGCCCTCGTGCCGTCCGAGCCCGCTGGCGGGGCGCCGCTCGCGCAACGCTGGAACCTGCTCGTCAACGCGGAATTCGAGGTAGCCGCTTGAGGCCACGGCCGGAGATCATCGCCTGGCGCGAGCACGCTGCCTGGCGCACGGATGCACAGGTGGAGCAGGATCTCCTTCTCACCCGCGCGGTCGTTGCCATCTTCCGCGACGATTTCCTGGCCAGCCAGGTTGCCATGCGCGGCGGAACGGTGCTCCACAAGGTGCACCTCGCACCCGCGTCCCGGTACTCCGAAGACATCGACCTCGTGCTGGTGGGCGCCCGGCCCATCTCTCACGTCCTGCGGGCGTTGGCGCGGGTGCTCACGCCAGAGCTGGGGCCGCCCGTGCGGAGTATCTTCACGACCCTCCAGCTTGCCGTCCGGAACGCGGTGCAGCCGTCGAAGATCGCACGGATGGTCTTTGCCTACCGGCCAACGTTCGCGCCTCCGGCCGAGATGACGATCAAGGTGGAGGTGAACTACAGCGAGCGCGACCCGGTGTTCGCCGTGATCGACCTGCCGTATCACCCTCCGCTGGCGGGGCTGTCCGGGCCGGTGATGCTCCGATCCTATGATCTGAACGAGATGCTCGGGACCAAGCTGCGCGCGCTGCTGCAGCGAACCCAGGGGCGGGACCTCTTCGACCTTCAGTGCGCCCTTGCCCGGTACGAAGCTTCGGTACGGAACGGCGGGACTCCGCTGTTCGAGCCGGAACGCGTGGCTGTGGCCTTCCTGGACTACATGCGCCGCGAGAACACGGTCATCACGCGGGCGCTGTTCGAACGCGAGCTCGAGCGGAAGCTGGCGAACCGGAGCTTTCGCGACGACATGCCGCTGGTGCTTCCGGCGGGACTGGAATTCGACGTGCTCGCCGCGGGGGAGGCTGTACGCTCTGTTCTCCTGTCCCACCTGCCCTGAGGCATCTCATATCAGGGGGATGCAGGTGAGCCGGAACGACATCCGCGCCCGCATCTCCCCGAAAGCGAAAACGCACGCGGAAAGACGGAGCAGCGGAGAACCTCGTCGGGCTCTCCGCTGCTCCGTTTCTCTGTGTGGAACCAATCCATTCTGATTCCTACGCGTACCGCCAGAGGTCGTCCGGGTCGGCGGCGGCGGCGCGGACGAGCTTGTCCCACTCCACGGGCCCGGCGAGGCCGATCGGCGGCTCGTCGTCCGGGTGCGGCGCGGCGTCCATCGAGGCCAGCACGCGGCGGCCGCCCAGCTCGTCGCCCAGCGCGTCGAGCTGCGCGGCCAGGTAGCGCTTCACCCCGGGCTCCTTCACCGCCTCGGCCAGCAGCCGCAGGCGCGGGATGGTGAGCCGCTCGGTGCGCGTGCGCCGCGACGCCTCCACGAACGAGCGCACCTCGCGCTCCACCTCGCCGAACTGGCGGCCGTGCGCGGCCAGGCATGCCAGCGTGCAATGCGCGCGCACCGCCTCGGGCGAGTGGCGCAGGATCTTGCGGCACATGGCCGCGGCCGGGCCGGTGTATCCCGCCTTCAGGTACGCGTCCACCGCGCGGCCGTAGTACACCAGCGCGCGGCGCACCTGCCGCGCGGCCACGCACAGGTCGCCGCCGCGGTTGAACAGCTGCGCGCGCGCCGAGTCGCCCGCGCCCTCGGCCGCCGCGTCGACCACCTGGAGCTTGCGGTTCAGCTCCGCCTTGCCGGGCTCCGCGATGCGCCGGCGAATCCATTCCAGCATGAGTCGGGATGAGGTGGGATCGGGGAAGGAGTTCGGCGAATGCCGGGGAGGGAGGGGCGGATGCGGATCCGCGTGCGGCGAATCTGCTTTCGCCGTCATTTCGGATGGGCAATGCACATGCCGCGATCCGCTGATACGCATCTCCGCCGTAACTTGTTGGATTTTAAGGAGATTCCCTGCTACTCACGATCATCGCCCACCCACCTTCTGTTGCGGCCACGCATCACGTGGCGGGGGGGACGAGCGAAGTATCGTCTCCCATCGAACGCAGGAGGGCTCCACGCTGCGTGGAGCCCTCCGTCCGAACCGCGACTTCACAGGGTCTCGCCCGTCGTAACGGTCACGGGGCGAAGGTGAAGGCGCAGGGCGTGGCCTGCACGAAGTTCAGGTTGTTGTTGCCGCGGTCCAGCGCGTTCTTCAGCGCTTCCTGGTACGAGCGGAAGGCGCTTCCGTCCGTGGCCACGCCGTGCGCCCCGAGCTCGGTGTTGGCCTCGGCCATCACCGCGTTCACGGCCGCGAAGCCGAGCGCGTTGGCGCTGGTGCTTCCCGGCGCGTAGATCAGCGACCCGCCGTTCACCTTGCCGTTGAACACGTTCAGCTCCATCGCCGCCAGCTGCGCCGAGAGCATGTACGCCATGTTGGTGGCGGTCGCGCTCAGGATCCAGCTGCGGAAGCCCGCGTAGTTCGCCGGGTCGAACCCCGTGCCGTTCGCGTTGCGCAGGTTCAGCGCGGTCAGCATCGCCAGGTCGGCCGCGTCGATGAACGACTGGCCGTTCTTGTTCGACCAGAAGCCCAGCGTCAGCCCGCCGCCGGCGCCCACGCACAGGTTGCCGAACGTCACCGTCGCGTCGGGCGGCAGGGAGACGATGGCCGAGGTCGCCGTGGTTGCCATCCAGTTCGTCTCCACCGGCATGAACTCGGTCACCGTGTAGGTGTCCTGCTCCAGGAGCACGTCCACCGGCGTGTAGCGGGTCCAGTCCAGGCCGTCCTGGATGCGCACCTTCCAGCCGGTGACCGGCTGCGCGTCGTCATCCAGGCCGTTGGCGTTGGCGTCGTAGAACTTGCGCACGTGCAGCGTGCCGGTGATGGGGTCTTCCTTCACCTTGAAGTTGTCGGTCTTCGAGGCGCTCGGGTCGAACCCCGCGTCCTTGCTCACCCACACCTTGTACTCGCCGCCGGGGTTCGACGTGGTGTTGAATCCCTTCACCGCCAGGCCGGGCGGCAGGAAGACGATGTCCTGCAGCTGGTAGCACGAGGCGAACTCGCCGCCCGCCACGTGCACCGGCGTGGGCGCGGCGCTGCCGACGCTGGTGCCCAGCAGCGTGCCGCCGGGCTCGGTCACCTGCACGTAGTAGTCGCCGTCCGGGAGGCCGGCCGCGCCGGTGTGCGCCGGCCCGCCGTCGACGTAGACGTCGGCCTTGCTGCCGAAGATGTTGACGTTGGTTCCCGTGCACGCCACGCCGGTGGTGAAGATCGCGCCCGCGACCGGCCCCAGTGCCGCGGAGGGGGGCGTCGGCGTGCGGCCCGGCGCCGTGGGCGAGCCGCCCTGGTCCGAGCACGCCGCCGCGGCGGCGAGAAGCGCGAGGGGGATGAAGCGGAGGGTCCTCATGATGGGGCTCCTTCGACAGGGCCGGCGCGAGCGGCCGGCGGTGCGCTTCTTCGGTAGCCCGGCAGTCTGCGGGAGACCCGTGGCTTTGCGGACCGGCCTCGCGGCCGGGGTGCCGTTGTCGGAAGGAGGGTGGGGAGGGCGGAGTGCCCGTCCCCGGGGAAAGCTCGTGAGGGATTGGGTTCCCGTGGCTCCCCGTCAGCCGGGCCCGGCGCGAAGCGGGCGCGGAACCATTCGAATGGATTCGGCTGAATCGGGGGAGAGGCGCGTTCCGGTGCCGCGGAAGAAGTGCTGCGTCATGGCATCGGGCAGGGATGGATAGAGCAAGCGCCATTCCCCTCCCACACCACGTCGCCCCTGAGGAAAGCTGTTGGTGGACAATGACTTGGGTGATCGGTGAATCTGTCGGAAAAGGCGCCGTGTGGGTGGTGCGCGACATCTTGGCGACACTCATGTCCCACCCACCCCACAGAAAGAATGGGGCCACATATGAACAAACGGCGCACATCGGAGGAGACATTTTGGGAAAAACGGGACTCGTGCGCTGAGACTGCGGGACATCGGAAGGCTCCGGACGTTTGCTCCCTCGCCCGCGGCGGTTAGACTGTCGGCAGCTTCCACCTGAATCCCCCAGCGCCGGACCGCGGAATGGGCGAGCGGCCCTCCTTCACCCTCCGTTTCCTGGACCACCTTGCCGCGCTGGGGGTGGGAGATGGCGCGCACGTGCTGGTGGCGCTCTCCGGCGGCGTGGACTCCGTCGTCCTCCTGCACCTGCTCCGCTTCGCCGCGCGCGGGATGGGGATCGCCCTCTCCGCCGCGCACTTCGACCACGCGATGCGGCCCGGCAGCGAGTGTGACGCGCGCTGGGCCGCCGGCCTCTGCCGCGCGTGGGAGGTGCCGCTCATCGCCGATCGAAGCAATCGCCCGCTGCGGACGGAGGAGGAGGCGCGGGACGCGCGCTACGCCTTCCTGCGCGAGGCGCGCGAGCGGTCGAACGCGGATTGGATCGCCACCGCGCACCACGCCGACGACCAGGCGGAGACCGTGCTCTTCCGCGTGCTGCGGGGGACGGGCGTCGCCGGGCTGGCGGGGATCGCGCCGGTGGACGATGCGCGGCGACTCGTCCGCCCGCTCCTCCCCTTCTGGCGCGCGGAGATCCGGCGCCACGCCCGCGAGCACCGCCTGCGCTGGCGCGAGGACCCGACCAACGCCGCCGCCGACCCCGCGCGCAACCGCATCCGCCTGGAGATCCTCCCCGCCATCGAGCGGACGATCGCTCCCGGCGCGCGGCGCGCGCTGGTGCGCCTGGCCGCGCTCGCGCGCGAGGACGAAGCCGCCTGGGAGGCCGTTCTCCGGGCCGAGGCGGAGGGGTTGGCGAGGGAGGAAGACGGGGGCATCGTCCTTGTTCGGGAACGGCTTGCGGGTTATGATTCCGCCGTGGCCGCACGGCTGCTGCGCGGCCTGCTGCGCCGGCTGGGGGCGGTCCCGGACAGGGACGGAACCCGGTCGGCGCTCCGGTTTATCGGAGCCGCGCCCAGCGGGCGCGAGATGGCGCTCCCCGGCGGCATCCGCATCCGCACCGAGTTCGGCACCGCCCGCATCGAGCGCGCGTCCGCCCCCCCGCCCCCCGACCTCCCCCTGGCCATCGACGGCCCGCGCGGGGCCGGGACCTGCCGCATCGGCGGCCGCGAGCGCCGCGTCGCCTGGCGCTCGGACGGCGGGCACGCGGCGGCGGACGACGCGACGGCGGTGACGCTCCCGGCCGGCGAGGTGGAGCTCCCGCTGCTGCTGCGCGGGCGGCTCCCCGGCGACCGGGTGCGCACCCCCGCGGGCGGGCGCACGCTGAAGCGGCTGTTCAACGACCGGCGCGTGCCGCGGGGCTCCCGCGCGCGCGTTCCCGTGCTGGCCGACGCGGCGGGAAGGGTGGTGTGGGTGGCGGGGCTCGCGCGTCCGGTGCGCCTGCCCGGGCCGGGCGAGCCGGCACTAACAGTCCAGATCGACGATGCCTGATTCGGCGGAAACGCTGCAGCGGACGGGGGGGCGCGAGCTCACCCGGATCGTGTATGACGAGAAGACCATCGCCGCGCGCGTGGCCGAGATGGGCCAGGAGATCGCGGGCGCGTACGAACCCGACGAGCCCCTGCTGGTGCTGGGGCTGCTGAAGGGCTCCTTCATCTTCCTCAGCGACCTGGTGCGGCACATCCCGCGGCCGCTGCACGTGGACTTCATCGTGGCCAGCAGCTACGGGAGCGGCACCACCACGTCGGGCCACGTGAACCTCCTCTACGATCCCTCCATCTCCCTCGAGAACAAGCACATCGTGCTCGTGGAAGACATCGTGGACAGCGGGACCACGCTCTCGCGGCTGGTGCCCATGCTGGAGGAGCGCGGACCCTTGTCGCTGGAGATTTGTACTCTTCTCCACAAGCACATCGCGGCCAACCTGATCCGCGAGCCCCGCTGGGTGGGCTTCGACGCCCCCCACGAGTTCCTGATCGGGTACGGGCTGGACCATTCCGAGGATTTCCGCAACCTGCCGTTCATCGGGAGCCTGAAGCACGACTCCTGAGGCGGCGGGCTGCATCGCGGCCGGGCGACCGGCGCGCACACGGGACGCAAGCAATGGCTGAAGCACCCAATCCCCCTCCCGCCAAGGGGCCCAAGCTGGGCCGCATCACCCGCACGGTCAGCTTCTGGGCGCTGCTGGTGGTCATGTCCATCCTGCTGGTGGAGATGACCAGCGGGAGCCAGCGGCAGACCGCGCAGATCACCTACTCGGAGCTGCAGAAGCAGATCACCGAGCGCAACGTGGCCAGCATCGAGATCATGGGCGGGCTCGAGGGGCAGACCGCGCAGGGCGAGCTGCGCCGCGCCATCCAGGGGCAGCAGGGCCCGGTGCAGCGCTTCCGCACGCGCCTGCCCATGGCCAACTCCGAGAAGCTGCTGGAGCAGCTGCAGGGCTCGGGCGCCATCATCAGCGGCAAGGACGCCGAGATGAACTGGTGGTCGCTGCTCAAGAACATGTTCCCGTGGCTGCTGATCATCGGCTTCTGGGTGTTCATCTTCCGGCAGATGCAGGCCAGCGGGAACAAGGCCTTCCAGTTCGGCAAGAGCAAGGCGAAGCTCCTCTCGGGCGACACCCCCAAGGTCACCTTCGACGACGTCGCGGGCGCCGACGAGGCCAAGCAGGAGCTGCAGGAGATCGTGGAGTTCCTGAAGGACCCCAAGCGCTTCAGCCGCCTGGGCGGCCGCATCCCCAAGGGCGCGCTGCTGGTGGGCCCCCCGGGAACGGGGAAGACGCTGCTCGCGCGCGCCGTGGCCGGCGAGGCCGGGCGCCCCTTCTTCTCCATGTCGGGCTCGGACTTCGTGGAGATGTTCGTGGGCGTGGGCGCCAGCCGCGTGCGCGACCTGTTCGAGCAGGGGAAGGCCCATGCGCCGTGCATCATCTTCATCGACGAGATCGACGCCGTGGGCCGGCACCGCGGCGCCGGGCTGGGCGGCGGGCACGACGAGCGCGAGCAGACGCTGAACCAGCTCCTGGTGGAGATGGACGGCTTCGAGGGGAACGACGGGGTGATCCTGGTGGCCGCCACCAACCGCCCCGACGTGCTGGACCCGGCGCTCCTGCGCCCGGGCCGCTTCGACCGCCAGATCGTGGTCGACAGCCCCGATGTGAAGGGGCGCGAGGGGATCCTGAAGGTGCACCTGAAGAAGGTGCCCACCGCGGGCGACGTCAGCATTCCCGTCCTCGCCCGCAGCACGCCGGGAATGAGCGGCGCCGACCTGGCCAACCTGGTGAACGAGGGCGCGCTCCTGGCCGCGCGGCGCAACAAGGACCTGGTCTACATGGCCGACCTCGAGGACGCCAAGGACAAGGTGATGCTGGGCGCCGAGCGCCGCTCGCTGGTGATGAAGGACGAGGAGCGCCGGCTGACCGCCTACCACGAGGCGGGCCACGCCATCTGCGCGGTGAAGGTGGCGGGGAACGACCCGCTGCATAAGGTCACCATCATCCCCCGCGGCCGCACCCTGGGCGTGGCGTACACGCTTCCCGAGGACGACCGGGTGTCGATGACGCGCCAGCAGATCGAGGCGCGGCTGGTGATGGCGTACGGCGGGCGCGTGGCCGAGGAGCTGGTGTTCGGCCGCGAGCGGGTGACCACCGGCGCGCAGGGCGACATCCAGATGGCCACCTCCATCGCCCGCAACTACGTGACGCACTGGGGGCTCTCCGACGTGGTGGGCCCCATCCTGGTGGCCGAGGCGGAGACCGAGGTGTTCCTGGGCCGCGACCTGGGAACGCGCCGCGGGATCAGCGAGAGCACCGCGCAGACGGTGGACGCCGAGGTGGCGCGCATCATCGGCGAGGCGTACGAGCGGGCCCGCGGGGTGCTGACCGAGCACCTGGACCTGCTGCACCGCGTGGCCGGCGCGCTGCTGGAGCGCGAGACGCTGACGCGCGAGGACGTGGAGCTGATGGCCGAGGGGAAGCAGCTGCCGCCCTTCCGCACCTCGGAGCCGGTCCTTTCGCCCCCCGACATCCCCGAGCCGGTCCCGGCCGCCGCCAAGGAGCGCGCGCCGAGCGGGCCGGTGGAGCTGAAGCCGCGGCTCGCCTGAACGGCGGGTGCGAAAGTGCGAGGGTGCGAGAGTGCGAAAGTGACGGGCTGAAGCGCGAATCCGTGCTCTTCGACGGGGCTTGCAGCGAGTGGCGGAACTGCCGTGGAGACGGTAGTTTCGCCACTCGCTCTTTGTACTCTCGCACCTTCGCACTCTCGCACTTTCGCACTCGTTTGCTGACTGCGGCGAACCCCGGCACCTGGCGCATCCGCGGACGGACGCTCTCGCTGGAGCGCCCCGTGGTGGTCGGCGTGCTGAACGTGACGCCCGACAGCTTCAGCGACGGGGGCCGCTTCCACGCGGTGGCCCCCGCCTTCGCGCGCGCCCGCCAGCTGGTGGCCGACGGCGCGCACGCGCTGGACCTGGGCGGCGAGTCCACCCGTCCCGGCGCCGCGCCGGTGCAGGCGGACGAGGAGATCGCGCGCATCCTTCCCGTGCTGCGCGCGGTGAAGGCGGAGCTGGGCGTTCCCGTCACCGTCGACACGCGCAAGGCGGCGGTCGCGCGCGCGGTGCTGGCCGAGGGCGCGGACGCCATCAACGACGTTTCCGCGCTGGCGGATCCGGAGATGGCGGCCGTGGTGGCCGACTCCGGCGCCGGGCTGGTGCTGATGCACATGCGCGGCACGCCGGAAACGATGCAGACGCTGATCGGCTACCGCGACGTGGCGGCCGAGGTTGCCGACGAGCTGGAGCCGCGGCTGGCGCGGGCGGTGGACGCCGGCGTCGCCCCCGAGCGGATCGTGGTCGACCCGGGGATCGGCTTCGCCAAGACGGCGGCGCAGAACCTGGAGCTGATCGCGCGGCTGGACGTCATCGCCGAGCGGCTGGGGCGGCCGGTGCTGCTGGGGCCCAGCCGCAAGGCGTTCATCGGCGCGCTGCTGGGCGGCGTGGAGGCTTCGGGGCGCGACGCGGGGACGGTGGGGGCGTGCGTGGCGGGGCTGGCGCGCGGCGCCCGCATCTTCCGCGTGCACGAGGTCCGCGCGGCGCGCGAGGCGCTGGACGTGGCCGACGCCATCTTCCAGGCGGGGGCGGCGTGGGCGCGCTGATCGACCGCATCGCCTTCCTGGCGCCCGGGTGGCGCGACGTGGTGGAGGTGCTCCTCGTCGCCGCCGTCATCTACCGCATCCTGCTGGTGTTCGCGGGCACGCGGGCCTTCCAGATGCTGCTGGGCTTTTTCCTCCTGGTCGGCATCTACGTCGTCTCGCGCATCCTGGGCCTCACGCTGGTGGAGTACCTGCTGACGCAGCTCTTCAACTTCGGCGTGATCGCGGCGCTCATCGTCTTCCAGCCGGAGCTGCGCAGCGGGCTGGCCGCCCTGGGGCAGAACCGCATCTTCCGCGCGTTCACGGGAATGCAGGGGCGCGAGGTGGCCGGCGAGATCGTGGAGGCGGTGGAGGAGCTGTCGCGCGACAAGGTGGGCGCCATCATCGCCATCGAGGAGGAGATCGGGCTGGGCGAGTACCTGGAAACGGGAACGCAGCTGCAGGCCCGCGTTTCCGCGCCGCTCCTGCAGAACATCTTCACCCCGTACTCGCTGCTGCACGACGGCGCCGCGGTGGTGCGGGGCGACGAGATCGTGGCCGCGGGCGTCATCCTTCCGCTCACGCAGTTCCCCGTGACCGACCGCACCCTGGGCACCCGCCACCGCGCCGCGCTCGGCCTGAGCGAGGAGACGGACGCGCTGGTGATCGTGGTCAGCGAGGAAACCGGGATCGTCTCGGTCGCTCACCGGGGCCGCCTGGTCCGCGGCGTGACGCCGGACAGGCTCCAGCACATCCTCGCCGCCGGCGCGCTGCCGGGCGAGAACGGCGGCGCGCCCGCGGCAATCGCATCCGGCGCCGGAGCATCCGCGCCGCCGCCGAAGGGCTGAGCGACGCAGGAGGATGAACGAAGAGGGCCGCCAGCGATGGCGGCCCTCTTAGTCTGAAAATTCGGCGGCAGGCCGGCCGGGGCTCAGAGGCGGTCGCGCCAGTATCTCGGCTCACGGCTCTGATGAGCCAGCGCGATGATCTCCACCGCGTCTTCTTCGGTGACGCGGAATACGACCGTGTACGGGAAACGGCGGAGCGGCTTGTTTCGCACGCCCTCGGGCCCGGCGGCGAGGCTTCTCGGATATTCGAGGATCAGATCCAGCGCGGAGCGAAAATCCTCCGCGAAGGCAGCTCCCCGCGCCTGCGATTCGGCCTTGTGCCGCGCGATCGCGCCGAGATACTCGGCTTTCGCGCTCGGGTCGAACCACAGCGGCCTCACCGGAGCAGTTCCTCGGCCTCCCGGAGCACATCGTCACCCGGAACCAGCTTCGTCTTTCCGGAATCGATGTCGTGGATCCGGCGGCGGATCTCCTCGTTCCACGGCGCCTCGACCGCAGGTTCCACGCGCAGGCTGGCGATCAGTGCCTCGGCCAGCCGCTCGCGCTCCTCCCTCGGGCGGGAAAGCACATCCGCCGCAACTTCGTCGATCGTCTTCACCGCTCCTCCGCATCCAGGATTGGCATCTCCATCCACTTTAACGGCTTCGGGTGCGGTCTGGAAGTGAGGTCGTTCCCGCTCGCGGCGCCTGGAATCATACTCGGGCGTGCCCGGAGTGTATTCCGCACGGAGCCGTGCCAGCGCTTCCCTGGCATCCACCGCTTCGATCTCGCCCCTGAGAAAAGCCTCGTACCGGCGCGTGGACTCTGCGTCCCACCACTCGGCGATCTCGCGCTCCACGCTTTCGGCCAGCAGGTCGGCGAGGCGCGCGCGCTCTTCGCGGGGGAGCCGGAAGAGCTCGGCTTCGAGCTGGTCGAGCGGGATCGTCATCTCGTGATGCAGCGCGGTTCCCATGCAATCCTTCCTTTCCCAATGTGTAGAAGGTCTCGTGCCATGTGCGCGAGACCGTTGCAGCGGGAGGCGGGGAGATGGACGGCGGTTTGCAAATATTCTGTTCAACTTAATGGGTGTCATCTCCGGACGGAAGCTCTCGCCGTGGACGCACTGGCGCCGCCGAACGGCTTGCCGCACCCCGTGCCCGGGCTTACGTTCGTCGCCATGGAAACCGATGGGCTCGCGGCCCGGCTGGCGGAGGTGCGGGAGCGGATCGAGCGGGCGCGGCAGCGCGCGGGACGCACCGACGGGGTGACGCTGGTCGCCGTCACCAAGACGCATCCCCCCGCCGTCGTCCAGGCCGCGATCCGCGCCGGCGTGGCGGACGTGGGCGAGAACCGGGTGCAGGAACTGGGCGACAAGGTGGACGCGGTGGGCCGGCGCGCCGTGCGCTGGCACCTGATCGGCCACCTGCAGCGCAACAAGGTGGCGAAGGCGCTTCCGCTCTTCGACCTGCTGCACTCGCTCGACTCGGTGCGCCTGGCGGAGACCCTCTCCGCCGAGGCGGTGAAGGCGGGCGTCACCGTGCGCGCGCTGGTGGAGGTGAACTCGGCGGGCGAGGCCACGAAGGGCGGCTTCCCGGCGGCCGGGGCGGTGGACGCCGTCGGGCGGATCCTGGAGCTGCCGGGGATCGAGCTGGCGGGGATGATGACGATGGCGCCGTTCACCGACGACCAGGCCGTGGTCCGCCGCGCCTTCGCCGCGACGCGCGAGCTGCGCGACGAGGCCGCGCGGCAGCTGCCCGCCTTCCGCGGCGGGGAGCTTTCGATGGGAATGAGCAACGACTTCGAGATCGCCGTGGAAGAGGGTGCCACCCTGGTCCGCGTCGGCTCCAGCATCTTCGGGGAGCGGGGATGATCGACCTTACGCCGCTCGACGTCCGCAAGAAGAAGGGCGACTTCCGGCGGGTGATGCGGGGGTACGACCCCGAGGCGGTCGACAACTTCCTGGACGAAGTGGTCGCCCGCATGGAGGAGCTGGTCCGCGAGAACCAGGCGAACACGGGCAAGGTCGCGCAGATGGCCGAGGCCATCGCCGACTACCGCGAGCGCGAGCGGGCCATGAACGACGCCCTGGTCTCGGCCCAGCAGCTGCGCGAGGGGATGCGCGAGCAGGCCCAGCGCGAGGCCGACCTGGTGCTGCGCGAGGCGCGCTCCGAGGGCGAGCGCATCGTCTCCGACGCCAAGCGGCAGGTGACCTTCGCGCTCGAGGCGCTCCGGCGCGTGCAGGGGCAGCGCGTGCGCTTCCTGCGCCTGTTCCGCGCGCTGGTGGAGCGGCAGCTGGGCGAGATCTCGGAGGAAGAGGAGCGCACCGCGGCGCTCGGCCGGCTGGACGCCGAGGTGGACCGCGCCGGCATCGACGACGGGGAGGGGTGAGGGTGGAAGGAGACACGAAGCCGCTGGCGGAGCGCATCGCCGAGACCGTCGCCGCCATCCGCGCGCGGACGCAGGCAACGCCGCGCGTGGGAATCATCCTGGGCACCGGGCTGGGCGGGCTGGCGGAGCGCATCCAGGTGGAGACCGCCATCCCCTATGCCGATCTCCCCAATTTCCCGCTCTCCACGGTCGAGTCGCACACCGGGCGGCTGCTCTTCGGCACGCTGGGGGGGAAGGCGGTGGTGGCCATGCAGGGCCGCTTCCACCGCTACGAAGGGTACACGCTGCAGCAGGTGACCTTTCCCGTGCGGGTGATGCGGGCGCTGGGCGTGGACACGCTGATCGCCAGCAACGCGTGCGGGGGGATGAACCCGCTGTGGACGCCCGGCGACCTGATGCTGATGGCCGACCATATCAACCTGCTGGGCGAGAACCCGCTCACCGGGCCGAACGACGACGCGCTGGGGCCGCGCTTCCCCGACATGTCGCAGCCGTACGATGCCGAGCTCCAGCAGCTGGCGCGTGAAGTGGCGCTGGAGCTGAAGATTCCGCTGCGCACGGGCGTCTATGTCGCCGTCGCCGGACCGAACCTGGAGACGCGCGCCGAGTACCGCATGCTGCGGATGATGGGCGCCGACGTGGTGGGGATGAGCACCGTTCCCGAGGTGATCGTGGCCCGGCACGGGGGGATGCGGGTGATGGGCGTGTCGATCATCACCGACGCGTGCCTGCCGGACGCGCTGGAGGAGGCCGACATCGCCACCATCATCGCCACGGCGGGGCGCGCGGAGCCGAACCTGACCCGGCTGGTGGAGGGCGTCGTCGCGCGGATGTAGCGCGCCCCATCTCCATCCGCCCCAACCTTCTGAGCATCCCGATGAACCGCATCCTCTCCCGCGCCACGGCGGCAATCGCGGCGGCGCTTCTCCTCGCCGCCTGCGACGTGAACGCCAACGGCGGCGCGAACGCGGCGGCGGACTCCACGCAGCCGGCGGGAACGCGCCCCGCGCCCACCCCGCAGACCAACGCCGCGCCGCAGACGGGCCCCAACACGCCGCCGGCCGAATTCACCGAGCCGCCGGTGGAGAACCGCGACACCGTGCACCGCATGGGCCCTGCGCAGACGTACGCGTCGTGCATCGCCCGGGCGCGCGCCGCCAGCGAGGACGAGCGCCCGCTGCTGGAGCAGACCTGCAAGCGGCTTCCCGACGCGCCGAAGTAAGCCCCGCCATGCTCTATCCGGAGACGCTCCGCGCCGTGGACGGCTGGTGGGCGGGCGTCTTCGGGTGCTCCCACACCGCCCTGCTCCCGCGCCGCCCCACCGTCGTCCCGCGCCCCGCGGCGGACGCGTACCATGGCGTGCAGGCCATGACTTTCGGCGAGGCCGCGCCGGTCGCCACGATCTCCCCCGCGCTGTTCGCGGACTTCCGCGACCCCGTCAAGGCGGCGCTCGCGGGCGGGCTGGATGCATCCGCGCCCCTCTGGGCGGGGATCTTCGGCGCTGCGGTGGAGGCGATCGTCGGCCCCGCGGCGGTGCGTTGCGCCGACCGCGCCACCTTCCGCCCGCTCCCCGTCTCCCCCGCCGTCCGCCTGCTGGCGGAGGGGGACGAGCCGGCGCTCGCCCGGCTACGCGCGGCGGTGACGGCGACGGAGTGGGAGCACGGCGGGAGCGAGATCGTGCACCCGTGCGCCGGCGCGTTCGTGGACGGCGAGCTGGCGGCGCTGGCGGGGTACGAGGTGTGGGGGAAGTCGATCGCGCACATCTCCGTCGTCGCCCATCCCGCGCACCGCGGACGGGGCCACGCCGCCGCGGCGGTGAGCCGGATCGCGGCGCTGGCGCTGGAGCGGCGGCTGGTGGCGCAGTACCGGACGCTGGAATCGAACACGCCCTCGGCCGCCATCGCGGAGCGGCTGGGGTTCGTGCCGTACGCGCGCAGCCTGGCCGTGCGGCTCCGCGGGGAGGCGGGGGGCGGATGACGAACGACATGGCGGCGCCGGCGGGCGGCGCGTACAGCGAGCTGCAGGCCGGCCTCATCATCGGCACGGTGGAGCGGCTGGAGCAGCGGATCGCGGAGCGCTTCCCCGGCTCGGGCCTCAGCCGCGTGGCGGGCGAGCTGGCCCGCATCGGGGGCGAGACGGAGCGGGTCGTGGCGCGCCTGCGCCGCCCCATCTGGACGATCCGGATCGCCACGTTCGCCGGCGTGGTCGCGCTGATCATGTTCGCGCTCATGCTGGCGTCGCTGTTCGTGAGCGTGCCGCCGGCGGCCTCGCCGGGGGCCGAGAGCCTGTCCGAGCTGCTGCAGGGGGTGGAGGCGGGGGTCAACGAGGTCGTCTTCCTCTCGCTCGCCGTTTTCTTCCTGGTCTCGCTGGAAGCGCGGGTGAAGCGGCGCCGGGTGATCCGCGCGCTGCACCGGCTGCGCAGCATCGCGCACATCGTGGACATGCACCAGCTGACCAAGGACCCGCAGTTCGTGCTGGGCGGCGGGAAGGACACGGCCTCCAGCCCGCGGCGCACGCTCACGCGCTTCGAGCTGGCGCGGTACCTGGACTACTGCTCGGAGCTGCTGTCGCTGAGCAGCAAGCTGGCCGCGCTGCACGTGCAGTACGTGAACGACCCGGTGGTGCTGGACGCGGTGAACGACATCGAGACGCTGGCGGCCAGCCTGTCCAACAAGATCTGGCAGAAGATCATGATCCTGGACACGGTCGACGAGGAGCCGGACGCGAGGCGCGGGTGATGAGGGGGGAATCGGCCGGGCAGCGGCCGGTGGGCGGCTGGACGCGGGCGGCGAGGCGCCGCGGCCGGCCGCGCGATGGAGACGCGCCGCCGATTCGTCCACTCCGGCCGCCTCGTCCTCACCGCCGTCCTTCCATGCGCCCTCTGACGCTCGCCGCGCTCCTCCTGCTCCTGATCGTGCCGGCCACGGCCGCGCAGCGCGTGGTCGTCACCCACGGCGACGTGTGGTTCGAGCCGGGGCACGGCCGTGCGGCTCGCCGGCTGACCACGGACGGCCGCACGCTGCAGGCGGCGCTCTCGCCCGACGCGCGGCTGGTGGCGTACGTCCGCTCCACGCCGGGCCTGCCGGTGGAGACGGGGAGCGGGACGCAGGAGGCGACCGAGCTGTGGACCGTGGCCGCCGACGGCACGCGCCGCACGATGCGGGTGCGCGGCCACGGCGCCCGGCCGGTGGAGCGCATCGTGGCCGCGATGCAGGATCCGCAGTTCTCGCCGGGCGGGCGCCGCATCTACTTCGCGTCGGCGGCGTGGGCGGTGTCGGCGGCGGTGCACGTGTTCGACCTGGACGCGGGGCGCGAGCGGTTCGTGGCGCCCGGGTGGCTGGCCGAGGTGGTGCAGAAGGGCCGGTACGCGGGAAACCTGCTGGTAGGGCAGCACCGCTACTTCCTGGCGGGCGGCTCGTACGACTGGCTGTACCTCCTCACCCCTTCCGGAAGGGAGATCGGCCCGGTGCAGGCCGATGCGGTACCGTACGACAGCACCCTCGCCGACTTCCGCATGGACTCCGGCGCGGGGCTGATGGCGCCCGGCACCCCCGGCGCACGCCCCGCGGGCTCCGCGGAGCCGGATTGAACACCGGCATCGCGGGCAGGCGCGGCGAATTGCCGCGCCGGTTATATTCCGCGATCTTTTTTCGCGCCGCGCGGCCCGGGTCCGGAAGCTGCTGAACCCCGGCCCCACGCGTTCTCGTCCACCGCCCGCGTGTCGCGGGGATGGGGACCGGCCGGCGGCGTCCGCGGGTAACAGGTGGACTCCCGCCGATGATGCCGCGCCGGCGCGCGCGAACCGAAGCATGAACGGATGACCGAGAACGTGATGACGCAGAGCCAGCCCATGGCGGCAACGACCCCGGCCGACGAGGCGCGCCGCAAGATGGTGCTGTATGCCGCGACCGTGGGCGGCGTGATCGTGCTGGACCAGGTGACCAAGGCCATGGTCCTGCGCACGCTCCGCCCGTACACGCCGGTGGAGGTGGGCGGCGACTTCTTCCGCCTGACCTTCATCTACAACACCGGCGCCGCGTTCGGGCTGCACCTGGGCGATGCGTCACGCTGGGTGTTCATGGCGCTGGCCGCCGTGGCCGTGGTCGTGCTCTGGGTGATGTTCCGCGGCACGCCCTGGCGCGACCGGCTGCGGCTGATCGCCATCGCCAGCGTGACCGGCGGCGCCATCGGCAACGTGATCGACCGGGTGCGCTCGGCGCGCGGCGTGGTGGATTTCCTGGACTTCGGGGTGGGCGAAACGCGCTGGCCGGTGTTCAACGTGGCCGACATCGCCGTGACCTGCGGCGCGCTGCTGCTGGCCTACTCGCTCTGGCGCGAGGAGCAGAAGATCGAAACCGAGCTGGATATTGCAGAGCCCGCCGACTGACCGCACGCTGGAGCTGGCCGCCGGCGACGACGCGGCCGGCCGGCTGGACGCGTGGCTGGCCGCGCGTCTCGACGTGTCGCGCAGCCGCGCCACGCAGTGGATCGACGACGGCCGTGTGACGCTGAACGGCGCGCCCGTCCGCAAGAAGGACCCCGTCTCGCCGGGCGACCGCCTCACCGTCACCATCCCCGCTCCCGAGCCGTCGGACGTCGCGGCGGAAGACATCCCCCTCCACATCGTCTACCAGGACGCCGACCTGGCGGTGATCGACAAGCCCGCCGGCCTGGTCGTGCACCCCGCCGCCGGCCACCGCACCGGCACGCTGGTGAACGCGCTGCTGCACGGGGTGCGCGACCTGTCCGGCATCGGCGGCGTGCTGCGCCCGGGGATCGTGCACCGGCTGGACAAGGACACCAGCGGCCTCATGCTCGTGGCCAAGAACGACGACGCGCACCGCGCCCTCTCGCACGACCTGAAGCTGCGGAAGATCCGGCGCGCGTATCTCACCGCCTGCTGGGGCCACCTCCCGCAGGAGACGGCGAGCGTGGACGCGCCGATCGGCCGCCACACCACCGACCGAAAGAAGATGGGGGTGGTGCCCGACGGACGCCCGGCGCGCACGCACTTCCACCGCCTGGAGCGCTGGCGCGCCGCCGACCTGCTGCGCGCCGAGCTGGAGACCGGCCGCACGCACCAGATCCGCATCCACCTCCTCCATCTCGGCCACCCCGTGGTCGGCGACGCGACCTACGCGCCCGGGCGGGAGAAAGGCTTCGGCGGCGCCGAGCGCGGGTGGGCGCAGTCGTTTGCGCGCCGCGTCCCCCGCCAGTTCCTCCACGCCGCCGAGCTCCGCTTCCAGCACCCGAGGACGCGCGAGGAAATGCGCTTCGAGGCGCCGCTCCCCCCCGACCTTGCCGCCGCCACCGCGTGGGCGCGGGAGACGAGCGGGACGGCGCTTACGTAGTACGTTTTCTCCTTACGTGGTAAAATGTCTTCCTTTTTGGTGGCTTACGTGGTAAAATATTACCCGGAATCCCGAATCCGGGCGCTTACATGGTACGAAATCTCCCGCTCGCCAGTCTTCCCGAGGTCTTCGTCAGCACGCGGGAGCTATCCTCCGGCGTGGCCGAAGCCGTGCGCGCGGGTGCCGTGCGGAAGCTGGCCAGCCGGCTCTACACCACGAATCTCACCGATTCGCCCGACGCCGTCGTCCGGCGCCATCTCTGGCAGATCGTGGGGCTCCTCTTCCCCGATTCCGTCGTCAGCTACCGGACGGCGCTGGAGGCGAAGCCAACCCCGCGCGGGACGATCTTCCTCACCGGTCCCTATGATCGCATCGTCGAGCTTCCCGGGCTGCGCGTGCGGCAGCTGAAGGGGCCGGGGCCGCTGGACGGCGACAACCGCTTCGTGCAGACGCTGTGGCTGGCATCGCCCGCGCGGGCGTTCCTGGAATGCCTGCGCGTCCGGCGCGTGCGCGGGCCCGAGTCCCCCGCGCTCACGCGCGACGAGGTCGAGGCGCGGCTGGAGCGGATGGTGCGCCACGGCGGCGAGGCGGAGGCGAACGCGGTGCGCGACCGCGCGCGCGCCATCGCGCCGGCACTGGGTGCGGAAGCCGCGGCGGACGAGCTGGACGAGCTGATCGGCGCGCTGCTGCGGACGCGCACCGCGAACCTCGCCTCGCCCGCGGCGAGGGCGCGCGCGGCGGGCGAGCCGTACGACTCCGGGCGCACGGAGCTGTTCCGCGTGCTCCACTCGGCACTGCTGGAGTGGCCGGTGCGCGCGCGTCCCGACCCCGTCATGAGCGGAACGGCGTTCGAGAACCTGGCGTTCGTGGACGCCTACTTCTCCAACTTCATCGAGGGAACGGAGTTCGAGATCCAGGAAGCGGTGGAGATCGTCTTCGAGAACCGCATCCCGCGCGCGCGCCCCGAGGACGCCCACGACGTGCTGGGCACGTATCGCGTGGTCGGGAGCACGCGCGAGATGACGAGGAGCGCGGTGGGCGAGGGCGCCGATTTCGACGAGTTCATGGCGATGCTGAAGCAGCGGCACGCCACCATCATGGGCGGCCGCCCGGAGAAGCGCCCCGGCGAGCTGAAGAGCACCGTGAACCGCGCCGGGCTGACCGTCTTCGTCGCTCCCGAGCTGGTGACGGGAACGCTGCGGCAGGGGTGGGAGATGCTGCGCTCGCTCGCGGAGCCGTTCAAGCGCGCGGCGTTCATGATGTTCGTCGTGAGCGAGGTCCATCCCTTCGACGACGGGAACGGCCGCATCGCGCGGGCGATGATGAACGGCGAGCTGGTGGCGGGCGGCCAGCGGCGCATCTTCATCCCCACCTCGTACCGCGACGACTACCTGCTGGCGCTGCGCGCGCTCTCGCGGCAGAACGTGCCCGACGCACTGCTGAAGATGCTGGACTACGCGCAGGCGTTCTCGGCCGCGATCGACCTCGCGGACCTGCAGCGCGCGCTGGACGTGCTGCGGACGTGCAATGCCTTCGAGCGCGACACCGAAGCGCGGCTGCGCATGCCGCCGCCTCCGGGCGCCTGATCGCCGGCCGATCCCACCAGCGCGAGACTGCCCGGAAAGAAGGCCGCGGAAATCGTTCTCCCGGACGGGCGTGCCGGAGCGCGGTGGCCCTTCGTACTCCCGTACTTCCGTACTTTCGTACTCCCGCGCAGCGGGGCCGCGCTTTCTTGACCGCCCCTGACGCCCCCGCTATGTTGGTCCGCTCACGACCACAGAGTGCGGCTCCCCTTCAGGCCGGCGATGCTCCACACCGACACCGAAGACGTTCCCGCCGCGGCCGGCGCGCCCGAGGGCGAGGCGGCCGAGCCCGAGCGGATGGTGCTCTTCGTGGTCGGCGAGCACCGCTTTGCGGTTCCCGTCGCGCGCATCCGCGAGATCATTCCCGCCCGGCCGTACACGCCGCTCCCCGGGAGCGGCGCGCACGTGTGCGGGCTGATCAACCTGCGCGGGCGCATCGTGACCGTGGTGGACCTGGGCGCCCGCCTGAACCTTCCTCCCGCGTCGCGCATCCCCGAGCACAGCATCGTGATCGTGGAGCACCGCGGGAAGCTGGCGGGGCTGGCGGTGGAGGAGGTCGCGCGCATCGTGCAGGTGGACCCCGGCACCCTGGCCGACAGCGCCGAGACCCTGCGCTCGCTTCGCATCGACCGCGCGTACCTGCGCGGGGTGGGCGAGGTGGACGACGAGATCTTCGTCGCCATCGACCCCGACGAGATCTTCGACCCCATCCTGGCTTAGGGCGCTCCGGCGTACCCACCCCAACCCAAGCACGACAGACGGAGGCTTGATGAGTCAGACCGTGTTGATCTGCGATGACGCCATCTTCATGCGCACCATGATCGGCGACATCCTCACCCAGGCCGGCTTCCAGATCGTGGCCGAGGCCGAGACCGGGGTGCAGGCGGTGGAGAAGTACCGCCAGTTCAAGCCGGACCTGGTGACGATGGACATCGTGATGCCGGACATGGGCGGGATCGACGCCGTGCGCGAGATCATGAAGGAAGATCCCGGCGCCAAGATCCTGATGTGCAGCGCCATGGGCCAGCAGGCGCTGGTGATCGAGGCCATCCAGGCCGGCGCCCGCGACTTCGTGGTGAAGCCGTTCCAGCCCAGCCGGGTGCTGGAGGCCGTGCAGCGGGTTCTGGGGTGAACCGAAAGTGCGGAAGTGCGTGAGTGCGGAAGTGCGCTTCGACCGCGGATGCGGCCGGAGTCTTCGTCCACATCCCATGCACCGGCCGCACCGCCGCCCGGCCCGCGGCACACGGCCCGCCGCCGCTCCTGATTCAGCGCACTCCCGCACTTCCGCACTCACGCATTTTCCGTAATGGAACTCTCGCAGTACGGGGAGCTCTTCCTCTCCGAGTCGCGCGAGCACGTCTCGACGATCAACCACCTGCTGCTTTCCCTGGAGTCCGATCCGGGGTCGCGGCAGGTGGTGGAGGGGGTATTCCGCGCCGTCCACACCATCAAGGGGATGAGCGCGACGATGGGCTACCGCTCCGTCGCCGACCTCTCCCACGAGATGGAGAACCTGCTGGACCGCATCCGGCACGGGAAGGCGCAGGCCACGCCGGAGACCATCGACCTGCTCTTCGCCGCCTGCGACGCGCTGGAGCGGGCCATCGAGCTGGCGGTGGAGGAGAGCGGCGACGAGCCGCGGCTGGAGGCGCTGCTCACGCGGCTCCGCGCCGCCGCGGGCGACGACGTCTCGTTCGACATCTTCGCCCCGCAGATCGAGCTCGACGCCGCTCCGCCGCGCGAGATCGACCTCGCCGCCGAGGCGGAAGACGGGGCGCTCGCCGTCCGCGTTCAGGTCGCGAAGGAGGCTCTCCTTCCCGGCGTGCGCGCCTTCATGGCGCTGAAGCGCGCGCGCGAGCTGGGCGAGGTGAGCGGGGTGGAGCCGGGCGAGGCGGCGCTGAACGAGCCGGAGTTCACCGGCGCGCTGCGCTTCGTCCTGCGCACCGCCGCGCCCGCGGACGAGGTGCGGCGCGCCCTCCTCTCCGTCGGCGAGATCGGCTCGGTCGACGTGGGCGAGCGGCGCGTGGAAGCTGCGGCCGAGATCGCGTCGCCCGACGCGGGGGCGGAGGAGGGGCGCGCGGCGGCCGGGGCGGCGGGGCGGGCGCGGCACATCCGCGTGGACCTGCGCCGGCTGGACGCGCTGATGAACCAGGTGGGCGAGCTGGTCATCGCCCGCGACCGGCTGCGCAGGCTGGTGGGCCCCGACGTTCCCGAGCTGGCCGAGACGGTGGACCAGGCCAGCCGGCTGATCGGCGAGCTGCAGGACGAGGTGATGCGGGCGCGCCTCGCCCCCGTGTCGCAGGTTTTCGACCGCTTCCCCCGCCTGGTGCGCGACGCCGCGCGGACGCTGGGGAAGAAGGTCGACTTCGTGATGGAGGGGAAAGAGATCGAGCTGGACCGCTCGATGCTCGACGAGATCGGCGACCCGCTCGTCCACCTCCTGCGCAACTCGCTGGACCACGGCATCGAGGCGCCGGCCGAGCGCCGCGCGCACGGCAAGCCCGAGACGGGCACGCTCCGCCTGTCCGCCAGCCGCGAGCGCAGCCGCATCATCATCCGCGTGGAGGACGACGGGCGCGGGATCCAGCGCGAGCGCGTCCTCGCCAAGGCCGTGCAGAACGGGCTGGTGACGCGCGAGGAAGCCGCCGCGCTCCCCGACGAGGAAGTCCACCGCCTGCTGACGCGCCCCGGCTTCTCCACCGCCGAGACGGTGACGGACGTCAGCGGGCGCGGCGTGGGGCTGGACGTGGTGGCCACGCGCGTGCGGGCGCTGGGGGGGATGCTGGAGATCTTCAGCGAGCCCGGCCGCGGCACCTCGATGACGCTGCAGCTGCCGCAGACGCTGGCCATCGTTCGCGCGCTGCTGGTGCGGCAGAGCGGCGAGACCTACGCGCTGCCGCTCACCCACGTCGGCGAGACCGTCCATCTCCTGGCCGACGAGGTGGGGACGGTGAAGGGGCGCAACGTGGCCTTCCTGCGCGACGAGGTGATCCCGCTCCTGGGGTTGCGCCAGATCCTGCGCACCAACGGCACGCGCCCCGACGGCGAGAAGCGCCACGCGGTGATCCTGGAAGTGGGCGAGCAGCGCATCGGCCTGGAGGTCGATGCTCTGATGGGGCAGCAGGAGATCGTGGTGAAGCAGTTCGACACCACCGCCGACACGCTGCGCCTGTTCTCCGGCGCCACGATCCTCTCCGACGGGCGCCCGGCGCTGATCCTGGACGCCGGGAGTGTGCTGGCGGCGGCGAACGCGGCGTAGGGGACAGGGATAGGGGAGAGGGACAGGGCGAGCGGGACGATGCGAGTGTGCGTCCGCCGCATCGCGCCCTCTCCGGCCGGCTCAGGCCCTCCACCTCTCCCGTACCGGGAGAGGTAGCTTGGCCGGCATTGCTGCGGATGGACGCGCCTTCGTCGCGGAGGGGGCGCTCTGCGGGGGAGATGGAAACTCCGACGTTGCAGTTCGAGGCGTAAGAAGTTAGCTGTTCCTGATGGCGATGCGGACAGATCCGGCAGGACCACGACCCGAAGTTGATGCAGGTCCGACACACGCACACGAGGCGACCGCGAGTATGACGCTCGACCTGCGGGACCTGGGGGCCATTCAGATCGACGCCCTCCGCGAAGTCAGCAACATGGGGGCGGGGCACGCCGCCACGGCGCTGTCGCAGATGACCAACACGCGGATCATGATCAACGTTCCGCGCCTGCAGGTCACCGCGCTGGAGGACGTGCCCGACATCATGGGCCACCCCGAAGAGGTTGTGGCCGCCGTGCTGATGCACATGCTGGGCGACCTGACCGGGCGCACGCTGCTCATCTTTCCGCGCAACAGCGCCATGCGCCTGGCCGAGATCCTCCTGCACCGGCAGCCGGGCTCCAGCCACGTGTTCGGCGAGCTGGAGCAGAGCGCCATCAAGGAGGCGGGGAACATCCTCTCGGCCGCCTACATGAACGCGCTGTCGGACTTCATGGGGCTCATGCTCCTCCCGTCCGTCCCGTCGCTGGTGATCGACCTGTGCGGCGCGGTGCTGACCACGGCGTACACCAACTTCGGGCACGAGCGCGACTTCGTGTTCTGCATCCAGACCGAGTTCGTGATGGACGGCGACGAGACGGTGCAGGGCCAGTTCCTGCTCCTTCCCGACGTGGAGTCGCTCGAGATCATCCTCCAGGCGATCCGCCTTGCCTGAGCTGCAGGACCTTTCCCCCGCCGCCCACGAGCCGCGCCCGCCCCACTCGGAGCGCGACCTGCGCATCCTGCGCGGATTCGCCCAGCGGATCGACGCCGCCGACGCGGGCGCGCACAACAACCTGGGCGTCCTCTACTTCAACAAGGCGCTGTACGAGGAGGCGATCCAGCAGTTCCAGCGCGCGCTGGCCATCGACGCCAAGATGGTGGTGGCGCAGCGGAACTTGGAGATCGCCTACTTCGCCACCGGCTACTACGACCGGATGATCTCGGAGCTGCGCGAGCGGCTGCGCGAGGACCCGGCCGACGCCGAGGCGCGCACCCGGCTCGCGACCGCGTACCTCAACACCGGCGACCACGCCGGCGCGGTGGCCGAGCTGAAGCGCGTCCTGGCCCAGGACCCGGACGACCTGGGCGTCCTCATCCAGCTGGGGCAGGCGGAGAAGGCGGGGGGGAACTTCGAGACGGCGATGACGTGGTTCCTGCGCGCGCTGGAGCACGATCCCGACAGCGCCGTGCTCCACTTCTACGTGGGCGAGCTCTACTACAACCGCGGGCTGAACGACGAGGCGCTGCGCGAGCTGACGCGGGCGGTGGAGCTGAACCCGGAGCTCCCGGACGCGCACTACGTGCTGGCCTTCGTCTACGGCGACATGCAGGACATGGAGCGCGCCAGCCAGGAGTCGCGCCGGGCGATGCAGCTGAACCCCCACTTCGCCAAGGCGCAGGCCAACCTTTCGCTGGACCGCTACAGCACCGCGCGCTACCAGGAGCTGGTCGGCGGGCGCGTGCGCCGCCCCGAGGTGGCGCAGGGCGAGAAGCTGGCGCACTACAACCTGGGGATCGCCTTCCGCCAGAAGGCGCTGTACGACGAGGCGCTGCGCGAGTTCGGGCGCGCGCTGGAGCAGGCCGAAGAGCCGGCGCTGGTGCGCCAGGCCATGGCCGAGGTCTACCTCCTCCAGGGAAAGGCGTCGCAGGCGCTCGATCTCTACGACCGGCTGCTGGCCGAAGACGAGAAGAGCCCCAAGCTCTGGAACGAGCGCGGCGTCTGCCAGCACCAGACGGGGGATGTCGACGCAGCCGAGGGGAGCTACCGCCGCGCGCTGGACAGCGACGCCGGCTACGCGCTGGCGTGGAACAACCTGGGCGTGGTCCGCCTGCACCGCGGCGACGATGCGGGCGCCGAGGAGGCGTTCGCGCAGGCCGTGGGCCTCCGCGCCGAGTTCGTGGACGCGTGGTGCAACCGCGGGCTGATGTACCTGCGCCGCGGCCGCCACGGCGCCGCGCTGGACGCCTACCGCGCCGCGCTGCGCGCCAGCCCCGACGCGGCGGCCGCGTGGAACGGCATCGGCGCGGTGCTGATGGAGACCCGCCGGTACGAGGAGGCGAGGAACGCCTTCGTCCGCTCGGTGGAGGCCGACCCCGACTACGCCGAGGCGCGCTACAACCTTTCCTTCGTCCTCAGCAACCTGGGCGACTTCGAGGGGGCGCTGCGGGAGACCAAGCGCGCGCTGGAGCTGAACCCGTACTACACCACGCCGCGCTACAAGCTGTCGATCGACGTGCAGTTCGAGTACGCCGAGGTGCTGGCGCCCGAGCTGGACGCGGCCGAGCGCATCAGCGGCGACGCGGGGGTGGAGAGCTTCACCTTCGACGACCAGGCGCTGGACCAGATCTTCAGCGAGCTGGCCCCGCAGCCCGCCGCCGCGCCGGCGACGGCTCCCGTCGCCGCGGCGGACGCCTTCGCGCTGGCCGAGGACTATCTCTCCAAGGGGCTGCTGGACCGCGCGCTGGGCGAGGTGCGGCGCGTGGCCGTCGCCGGGGCCGACCCGGTGCAGGCGGCGCTGCTGACCGCGCAGATCTTCCTGCGGCAGGGGCTGGAGGGCGAGGCGCTGGAGCGCTTCGACAGCGCGATCGCGCGGCTGGAGGCGCAGCCGTGGGGGCCGGATCACGCGCGCGCCTGGGCCGGCCGCGCCCGCGCGCTCCTGCGCCTGGGCCGCCCGGCGGACGCGCGCGAGGCCGCCGAGATGGTGCGCGAGCACGACCCCGACCGCGTGGACAACCTGCAGGTGCTGGGCGAGGCGCTGCTGGGCGAGGGCGAGGCGACGGAGGCGGTGCGCGTCTTCTCGCGCGCGGTGGAGCTGGCGCCGAAGGATGCCGGGCTGCTGCGCAACCTGGGCCGCGCCGCGGTCGCCGCGGGAAAGCCGGACGACGCCGAGCGCGCGCTGAAGCTGGCCATCCGGCTCGATCCGGACTTCGTCGCGGCGCGGCTGGAGCTGGGGCGGCTCTACCTGGACCGCGGGCGGACGGAGGACGCGATCGCCGAGGCGCGGGCGGCGCTGGACGTGCTCCCCACGTACTTCGAGGGCGCGCTCCTCCTCGCCTCGGCCTACCGCGCGGCCGGGCGCTTCGGCGAGGCGGTGCACGGGCTGGTCGATCTCCTCGCGGGCGACCCGTACCACTTCGACGCGCTCCTCCTCCTGGGGCAGGTGCTGCTGGACGACGGGCGGCGGGCCGACGCGCGGACGGCCTTCGCGCGCATCCTGCGCTTCGATCCCCATCGCCCCGACGCGCTGTTCCACCTGGGGATGGTGGCCGCGGCGGAGCGGCGCTTCCGCGAGGCCATCGAGCACTGGCGCCGGGCGGTGGAGGCGGACCCCGAGGGGCCGTGGGCCGCGCCCGCGCGCGAGAACATCGACACGGCGCTGGACTTCGCGAGCGTGTTCCGCACCGCGGCGGCGCCCGCCGGCGCGGGCTGACGGGGGGCGGGGATGGCGATCGAGGGACCGCTTCGCGAGCTCGCGCTGAGCGACGTGTTCCAGCTCCTGGACCTGTCGCGCAAGACCGGCGTGCTCACCATTACCGCCGAGGGGCGCCGCCGCCCGGCCATCGTCCGCTTCGACCGCGGCGCCGTGACCGGCGCGGAGCTGGGCGAGGCGCACGAGCGCATCGGCCACCTGCTGCTGCGCGCGGGGAAGGTCACCGAGCGCCACATCGAGGCGGCGCGCGAGGTCCAGGCGCGCTCGCCCGGGCGGCCGCTGGGCGAGATCCTGGTGGAGATGGGCGCCGCCGGCGTGGCCGACGTCCGCCGCCAGCTGCGCTTCCAGATCGAGGAGGCGGTCTATGCGCTGATCCAGTGGAAGGACGGCTACTTCCGCTTCGAGGAGGGGCCCGCGCCGCAGGCCGGCGCCGTCCATCTCCGCGTTCCCACCGAGAGCCTGCTGATGGAGGCGGCGCGGCGGGTGGACGAGTGGAGCACGCTGGAGAGCAAGGTCCCCCACATGGGCGTCATCCCCGCCCTGGTCCCCGACACGCCCGACGGGACGATGCTCGACCTTCACCCCGCCGAGTGGGAGGTGCTGGCCGAGATCGACGGCGGGCGCACGCTGAAGGAGATCGCGGGGGCCATCGGGCGCGGCGAGTTCGAGGTGGCCAAGATCGTGTACGGGCTGGTGACGGCGGGGATCGTGGAGATCCTGGAGGAGCGCGCCGACGAGCCCGGCGGCCCGGTGATGGAGCGCCCGCTGCGCGACGCGCTGGGCGAGGCCAAGCTGGCGATCAGCGACGGCCACGCGGACCGGGCGCGGCGCACGCTGGACGAGCTGTCGCACACGCACTCGGACCACCCCGAGGTCTGGCTCCTCCTGGCGCAGGCGCAGCGCAAGCTGGGCCGCTGGGGCGAGGTGGTGGCGTCGCTGGCGCGCGCGGCGGCGCTGGACCCGCTCTCTGCCGTCACGCACTACGAGCTGGGCTTCGCGGCCGCGCACACGGGCGACATGCACCGCGCGCGCGACGCGTGGTCGACGTATCTCCGGCTGGAGGACGGCGACCCGGTGCGCCGCGAGAAGGCCCGCTCCGCGATGGCGGCGGCCGACGCGCTGCTGGCCACCATGGGCGAGGAGGCCGGATGAGCGCCACCCCGCAGCAGGTCCGCCAGTGGAGCGACGAGGTGGCGGCCGACGCCGGCAGCCCCGCCTTTCTCCCCCTCGCCGAGCACTACCGCGCGCTGGGGAAGGGCGATGCGGCGCTCCGGCTGGTGATCCGCGGGCTGGAGCGGCATCCTAACGACGTCGAGGCGCACTATCTTCTCGGCTGCCTGTACCGCGACGCGGGCGAGCAGGTGAAGGCGTTCGACGAGTGGGACATCGCCCTGGCGCTGGCCCCCGAGCACCACGGCGCGCGCCGGCAGATCGGCTTCCTCTGCCTGGAGCGCGGGGAGCTGGAAGACGCCGAGCGCCACCTGGAGCGCGCGCTGGAAAGCCAGTTCGACGATGCCGAGGTGCGCGACGCGCTGGAGCGGATCCTGGCGGAGCGGCGCGCGGCCCGCGGCCGCGGGAGGGGACAGGGGACGGGGGACAGGGGACAGGGAACGGCGGGGGCGACGGAGGCTCCGGCTCGTCCCGCGGTCGCCGCGACGACGTCACCGCCTGCCACGTCACCGATGACAGCCCCGGCTCCGTCCGCCGATACGCCGATCGCGAGCGCGGGGGAAGGGCACGTGTTCGACGTGCTGCTGCGCGACCTGGCGGCGCTGAGCGCGGAGCGGGGGATCGTGGGCGCGGTGATGCTGGACGCGCAGGGGTTCGTGGTCGCCGGCGAGATGCACGTGGGCGGGCGCGACCGCGGCCCCGAGATCGCCGCCGTCCTTTCCCCCGCATCCGACGAGGCGCAGCGCGCGGTGCGGCACCTGAAGCTGGGCGCGTGGAAGGGGATCATGGTGGAGACGCCCGACGCGGTCATCCGCCTCTCTCCCACGCCCGACGGGGGGATGGTGGCCGTGGCCGGGCGCCGCGACGTGCCGATGGGATGGGTGCTGCGGGTGGCCGCGCGGGCGCGCGACGCCGCGGTGCGCTTCCTGGGCGGAGGCGCCCCGTGAGCGCCTACGGCGAGCTGCTGGACCGGGTGAACCGCGTTCCCGGCGTGCGCGGCAGCATGGTCGTGGCCCTCGAGGACGGGCTGATCGTGGAGGAGGACCTGATGGTGGGCGTGCCCGGCGGCGCCGTGGCCGCGCTGGTGGCCTCCATCTTCCGCCGCGCCCGCCGCTCCGTGCAGTCGGCCGAGTTCGGGTCCGCCCAGTTCGTGCAGGTGGAGGCCGACGACGGCCTGCTCTTCGCCGCCGCGCCGCCGCAGCTGGGCGACCTGCTGCTGGTGGTGATCGCGGAAGGTTGGGTGAACGTCGGGCTGGTGCGGCTCGAAGCGGCGAAGGTCGTAGAGGCGCTGGGATGAGGCGCGCGGACCTCGCGCAGTTCGTGGGCGCGCTGGCGCCGCCGGTGGAGCGCTTCGCCCGCGAGGGCGGGCTGCGCCTGGTGCTGCTGATCAACGAGAGCGGGCAGGTGCTGGCTCAGCGGGGGTTCGCGCGGGCGCTGGACGTGATGGGGGTGGCCGCGCTGGGCGCCGGCATCCACGCCTCGTCGCACGCGCTGGCGGTGATGCTGGGCGAGGGCGGCTTCCGCCACCTGCACCAGGGCGGCGCGGTGAGCCAGGTGTTCATCGGCCCCTTCCGCACGCCGGCCGAGGACCTGATCGCCATCGCCGTGTTCGGCGAGGACTCGTCCATCGGGCTGGTGCAGGTGTTCTTCGACGAGTTCGTGCGCGAGGTTGCGGCGCTCCCCGGGTGGAGCGAGACGCGGCCCACGGCCGACGCGGCGTCGTTCGAGCGGGACCTTACGGCGGGGCTGGAAACCATCTTCGGCGGGCAGGACGGCGCCGCCGCGGGACCGGGTGCGTAGATTTCGCCATCGACGGCGAAGCGATGCACGGCAGAGAGATTGGAAGGAAGCGGAACGGCGAATGTCCCTGGTCAACTACTCGACCCGCGAGATCACCTCCAAGATCGTGTACTACGGTCCGGGGCGCTCGGGGAAGACCACCAACCTGCAGTACATCTACGGCCAGGTGCCGGAGGACCGGCGCGGGCGGATGGTGTCGCTCGCCACCGAGACGGACCGCACCCTCTTCTTCGACTTCCTGCCGCTGGACCTGGGCACCATCTCGGGCTTCCAGACGCGCTTCCAGCTCTACACCGTTCCCGGGCAGGTGTACTACGACGCCACGCGCAAGCTCGTGCTGCAGGGCGCCGACGGCGTGGTGTTCGTGGGCGACAGCCAGCGGGCGCAGGCCGAGGAGAACGTGGAGAGCTTCCGCAACCTGCAGGTGAACCTGCTGGAGCAGGGGGTGGACCCGCGCCAGATCCCCATCGTCCTCCAGTACAACAAGCGCGACCTGCCGGACGTGATGAGCGTGGAGGAGATGGACGACCTGCTGAACTACCGCGACCTGCCGCGCTACGAGGCCCGCGCGCTGGCCGGCGCCGGCGTGTTCGACACGCTGCGCGGCATCAGCGAGCAGGTGCTCCGCCGCCTCTCGCAGCGCTTCGGCCGCGGCGTCACCGCGGCCACCTGAGCAGCTGCCTTTCCTCCCGATTACCAGCCGCCGACGCGCATTTTTACGCCACCGTGCGTACGCGAGTACGCACGGTAGCCGTCTTCTGGCGCGGCCTTGTAGAATCTCCCGACCCGTTCATCTTTCGATGGACGGCTTCTCCTTCTGATCACGCGGGGCGGCCGGATTCCTGATCGATCGCATCCATCGAAAAGGGAGGGAGCAATGGCGAAGAAGAAGGTGCCCTGGCGCACGGTCATTCGTCCCGAAGGTTCGGGGCGGTTCACGGAGGAGCAGATCAGGGACGCCGTTCGCGCAGTGAAGGAGCGCAACGAGAAGCGTGCCGCCCAGGCGCGGAAGCGAGCCTCCGAGTCCGGCCGGGAGGCTGGCGATCCTCGGAACCGCTGATGGAGGATGGATACGAAAGGAACGTATTCATCAACTGTCCATTCGACTCGCGCTACCGCCCCATCTTTCACGCGCTTGTGTTCGCGGTCTACGACTGCGGGTTCATCGCGCGTTCCGCTCTGGAGGTCGAGGATGGGGGTGAGGTGCGGATCGTCAAGATCAAGCGGATCATCCGCGAGTGCCGGTACGGCATCCACGACATTTCACGCGTGACGCTGGATTCGAGCACGCGGCTCCCGCGCTTCAACATGCCGTTCGAGTTTGGCCTGTTCATGGGCGCGCAGGAGTACGGCGACCGGCGGCAGAGAACGAAGCGCTCGCTCGTGCTGGACCGGGACCGCTACCGGTACCAGAAGTTCTGCTCGGACATCGCGGGGCAGGATATCCGTGCCCACGACAACAGCCCCGCGCAGGCCATCGCGGCGGTGCGTGCGATGCTGGCGACGGCACTCGGCGGAACGGCCCGGATTCCCGGGCCGTCGGAGATCTGCAGGCGAGACGCGCAGTTCCGGTCCCCTTCCGTCGCTCTGTCGCCCCCTGCATGTGAAGCCCGCCGAGTTGCAGTTCGCCGAGTTGCGCTCCCTCATCTTCGAGTGGATGGCGGAGTACCCGGTCGGCACCTGAGCCGGGTTCCGGTGCCGGGCACCTAGCTTCAAGGCGCGTCGGGAGATAGCTTTCCCTCATCACCCTGACAATCGCCGCCGCCCGAATTCCGACGCCGCCAGCGACCCGATGAGGTTCCAGCCGGACCCCCGCTTCACCTTCGACACCTTCGTGGCAGGCCCCGGCAACCAGATGGCCGCGGCCGCCGCGCGCCGTGCCGCCGAGGCCCCGGGGACCAGCTACAACCCGCTGTTCGTATACGGCGCCGCCGGCGTGGGCAAGTCGCACCTGCTGCACGCGGTGGGCGCGCTGTCGCTGACCGTGCGCCCCGACCTGCACGTCACCTACCGCACCGCGCAGGAGCTGGTCGACGACATCTCCTCGGCCGTATCCGCCGGGACGCTGGAGGCGTTCGCCGACGAGCTGCTGGAGAGCGACGTCATCCTCATCGACGACGCGCATCTCCTGGCCGGGAAGAGCCGCACGCAGGCCGAGCTGCTGCGCGTGTGGGACGAGATCGTGTGGACGGGTACGCAGATCGTCCTGGCGGCGGAAGCGGCCCCGGCCGATCTCGAGGGCGTCACCGAGGAGTTCCGCGGGAAGCTTGCCGGCGGCCTCGTCGTCGACATGACGCCGGCCGAGCCCGAGACGCGGGTGGAGATCGTCCGCCGGGCGGCGGCGCGGCGCGGGGTGGAGCTGGGCGGCGGCGTGGGCGAGGCGCTGGCCGGCCTGCCGCTGGACGGCGCGCGCGAGCTGCACGCCGGGGTGGACCGCATCGGGCAGGTGCAGGAGGAGGAGCGGCGGCAGGTGCGCGTCTCCGAGCTTTCCTCGCTGGTCGGCCTCCCGCGCGCGGAGCACGCCGACGAGTTCAGCGCCTTCCTCTTCGACATCACCTCCACGGTCGAGCAGATCGTGGAGACCGACCCGTGGCGGAAGAAGCTGGCCGAGGCCATCCTGCGCTGGGAGGGCGAGGGCTTCCGTACGCGCCGCCTGGAGCACTCGCTGGACACCGACTCGGCGTTCGACGTGGACGCGCTGCTGGCCGGGTATGCGGCCGACGTGGAGAAGCTGCGCACCATCGCCGCCGCGCTGGCGGAGCTGGACTCCGAGGCGGCCGGCTCCGCCGTGCTGAAGGACCCCGACCGGGTGGCCGAGGCCGAGGCGCTGCTCCTGTCCGCGCGCGCCGCGGCCGAGCGGTCGCGCCCGGCGCCGCCGCCGGTGGACCGCTGGTACCTGAACAACCCCGAGAAGGTGGCGTGGGACTGGCTGGCGCTGGACGACCGCCTGATCGAGGAGCTGGCCTGAGATGGCGATCAAGGGCAACCTGCGCGAGGCCGGCCTTCCCGACGTGCTCCAGCTGCTGGCGATGGGGCAGAAGACGGGGTGCCTGTCGCTGACCGACCGCAGCAACTTCGGCTACATCTACTTCGACCGCGGGCGCATCACCTACGCCAGCATCGTGAACCGGCGCGACCGGCTGGGCGACCTGCTGGTGAAGAACGGCCTGCTGCGCGCGGAAGACCTGTTCGCCGCGATCGACGAGCAGGCGAAGACGCCGGGCGACAGGCTCGGAGAAATCCTCGTCCGCCGTGGCAACATCAGCCGCGAGCAGCTGCAGCACTACATCCGCATCCAGATCGAGGAGGCCGTCTACTTCCTCTTCACCTGGAACCAGGGGACCTTCCAGTTCGAGCCGGACCAGCGCCCCGAGGAGGGGGCGATGCTCGTCTCCATCAACCCCGAGAACCTTCTGCTTGAAGGCGCGCGGCGGATCGACGAGTGGAGCCTGATCGAGAAGAAGATCCCCTCGCTGGAGCTGGTGTTCGACATGGACCGCTCGAAGCCGATCGAGGGCTTCGAGCTGTCCGACGAGCAGCGCAAGATCCTGCCGCTGATCGACGGCAAGCGCAGCGTGCAGGACATCATCGACGACAGCGGGATGGTGGAGTTCGACGTGGGGAAGGCGCTGTACGGCCTGATCCAGGCCGGCTTCGCCCACCCGGTGGGCCGCCGCGCGCCCGAGGTGCAGCAGGTGCCCCGCGCGCGCATCGACGAGCACCGCAACCTGGGCATCGCCTTCTACAAGACGGGGATGTACGAGGAGAGCACGCGGGAATTCCGCCGTGTCGCCGAGCTGCAGCCGACCAATCCCGACTCGCGCTTCCATCTCGGCCTGATCGGGCTCAGGAAGGGCGACGACCGGTTCGCGCTGCGCTACTTCAAGGAGGTGGTGGAGATCGGCGGCGTGCGCGCCTCGGCGCTGCACAACATGGCGCTGGCGCTGGAGCGGATCGGCCGGCTGCAGGACGCGCGCTTCGCGGTGGACGAGGCGGCGCGGATGGCGCCGAAGCGGCCGCAGGTGCTGCTCTCCCGGGCGATCCTCACGCTGAAGCAGGGCGATCCGCACGCCGCGGCCGAGGCGTTCGAGAAGTATCGCGAGGTGCTGGGCGCGGGGAAGCCGCCCGCGGCCTACTTCGCCTACGGACTCATGGCCCTGGCGGCGGCGGGGAAGGCCGACGAGGCGGTGAAGCTGGGCGAGGAGGGGATCGCCGCGCACCCGCACAGCGCGCCGGTGCACCTGCACTACGGCGCCGTCCGCGAGCGCCGCGGCGAGTGGGACCAGGCCGAGGTGCTGTACCGCCGCGCCAGCGAGGAAGACGGCGAGCTGCCGCAGACGCACAAGGCGCTGGGCGACGCGCTGTACCGTCGCGGCGCCTACGACGAGGCGGCCGACGCCTACCGCCGCGCGCTGGAGCTGAGCCCGGAGCTGGGCGACGACGTGTATTTCCGCCTGGGCAACATCCACTACAAGCGGATGGAGCGGCCGGAAGCCGTGCGGCTCTGGCGGCGCGCGCTGGAGATCAATCCCCAGAACGGCGTGGTGCGGACGAACCTGGAGCTGGTGGAGAACGTGCTGCGATGAATTTGCCGCCGCCGTACCTCCCCTTCACCCTGCCGCTGGAGGGCGACGAGGAGGAGCTGGAGCGCCTGAAGCTGAAGATCGAGCGCGACCGGGGCTTCAACTGCTCGTTCTACAAGGACAAGTGCCTGCGCCGCCGCATCGCCGTGCGGATGCGCGCGCGGGGGCAGCGCTCGTTCGCCGACTACGCCTCGCTGCTGGACCGCGAGCCGGCCGAGTACGACCACCTGCTCGACACGCTGACCATCAACGTCACCAAGTTCTTCCGCAACATCGAGACGTGGCACGCCGTGGAGCAGCAGGTGCTGCCACCGCTCTTCGCCACGCCGGGGCCGCTGAAGGTGTGGAGCGCGGGAAGCGCCAGCGGCGAGGAGGCGTACACGGTGTCCATCCTGATGCGCGAGTGGGCCGAGAAGCACCACCGCCGCGGCGACGCGGACCGGGTGCGCGTGGTGGGCACCGACATCGACCGCAAGAGCCTGGAGAACGCGGCCAGGGGGAGCTACCCCGACCTGTCGCTGACCGAGACGCCGCCGCACATCCGGCAGCGCTGGTTCTCGCCCGGGCCGCCGTACTGCATCCGCCCCGAGGCGCAGAAGAACGTGAGCTTCGTGCGCCGCGACCTGATCTCCGAGCGCGCGGAGGGCGGGCAGAACCTCATCTTCTGCCGGAACGTGGTGATCTACTTCGACCGCGAGATCCAGGAGCGGCTGTTCAAGGACTTCTACGACGCGCTGGTGCCGGGCGGGTTCCTGGTGATGGGAAAGGTGGAGACGCTGGTGGGGGTGGCGCGCACCCTTTTCCGCTCCGTGAACAACCGCGAACGGATCTTCCAGAAGCCCGCATGAAGCCCCGGCAGATCTTCGTGAAGGTGGCCCACCACGCCACCGGCGCCCCCGGCGACGTGCTGATCACGCTGGGGCTGGGGAGCTGCGTGGCCATCCTCCTGCACGACCGGCAGGCGAAGGTGGGCGGGCTGGCGCACGTCCTCCTTCCCGAGCCGGCGCTGGCGCGCGACCGCGACAACTTCGCCAAGTTCGCCACCACCGCGGTGCCGATGATGGTGCGCGAGCTGGCGGCGATGGGCGCGCGCGAGGGGCGGCTGGAGGCGCGCATCGTGGGCGGCGCGTCGATGTTCACCTCGCTGATGGTGCCCGGCTCGCTGAACATGGGCGAGCGCAACATCCGCGCGACGCGCGAGGCGCTGCGGCAGGCGGGGATCCCGCTGCTGGGCGAGGCCGTGGGCGGCGACTACGGCCGCTCGGTGCGCTTCGACGTGGCCGCCGGACGCACGGTGGTCTCGTCGGTGGGGAAGCCGGATGTCGTCCTCTAGGCCGCCGTCGCCGCCGCCGCGCCCGCGCGGAAAGCGCCGCGGGCCGCACACCGTGCTGGTGGTGGACGACAGCGCCTTCATGCGCCGCGTGATCTCCGACATCCTTTCGCAGACCGACGAGTTCCGGGTGATCGGCACCGCGCGCGACGGCAACGACGCGCTGCGCAAGGTGCACCAGCTGGAGCCCGACCTGGTGACGATGGACGTGGAGATGCCGGGGCTCGACGGGCTGACGGCGCTGGGCTACATCATGAGCGAGACGCCTCGCCCCGTGGTGATGCTGAGCGCGTACACCACCGAGGGCGGCGAAGCCACCATGCGCGCGCTGGACTACGGCGCGGTGGACTTCGTCAGCAAGCCCAGCGGCACCATCTCGCTGAACCTGGAGACGGTGGCCGACCGGCTGCTGCAGGCGCTGCGCGCGGCGGCGTCGGCCAACCTGGAGATGATTCCCGTGCGCGTGGCCGGGCGCCCCGCGCCACGCGAACGCTCGGTGCTGGAGGCCGCGCCCGCCGCCGGGCCGAAGCCGCTCCGGCGCAGGCGGCGGCGCACGGTGGCGGCCGACGCGCCCGCGTCGGGAATGGCGGTGTGCATCGCGGCGTCCACCGGGGGGCCCCGCGCGCTGGCGGAGCTGCTGCCGCGGCTGCGCAACCCGCTGGGCGCGGCGGTGCTCATCGTCCAGCACATGCCCGCGCACTTCACCCGCACCTTCGCGGAGCGGCTGGACGCGCTGGACGGGCTTCCCGTGACCGAGGCGGCGGATGGCGAGCCGGTGCGGATGAACCACGTGTACATGGCGCCGGGCGACTTCCACATGCGCATCGTGCGCGACGAGGCGGGAACGCCGTGCGTGGCGCTGGACCAGGGGCCGTCGCTCTGGGGCGTGCGCCCCGCCGCGGACCCCCTCTTCCGCTCCGCCGCCGAGGTCTACGGCGCGCGCTCGGTCGGCGTGGTGCTCACGGGGATGGGGCGCGACGGCGCCGAGGGGCTGCGCGAGATCGTGGCCGCCGGCGGCGCGGGGATCGCGCAGGACAGGCGGACCAGCGTGATCTACGGGATGCCGCAGGCCGCCGCCGAGCACGCCACCACCATCCTGCCGCTGGAGCAGATCCACGCGGCCATCGAGGGCGCGGTGAACGCCCGCGCGGCGCTCGTCCCGGCACCCGCGGAGACGCCCACGGAGACGCCCGCGCTGGAGGAGGCGCCGTGAGCGGCGACGCGTTCCGCCCCTTCCGCGAGCGCGTGGCGGAGGACGAGGCGCAGGTGATCGCCTTCCGGCTGGGCGGCGAGCTGCACGCCTGCGACATCCAGCTGGTGGAGGAGGTGGTGACGAAGCGCCGCGTCCACCGTCTCCCCGACATGCCGCCGCGATTGATGGGGATGCTGCGCCTGCGCGGCGAGCTGGTGCCGGTGCTGGACGTGGCACCGCTGCTCGATCTCGCGCTGCAGGCCGAGCAGCCGGCGATCCTGGTCGTGGGGATGGGTGAGGCGCGCCTGGGCGTCGCCGTGGACGCGGCGCAGGACGTGGTGGCGCTCACCCCCGCCGACTACCGCCCCGCGCCCCTCACCGGCGGCGACCGCGACCAGTTCGTCGTCGGCGTGGCGCGGCTGGATGGAACGCTGGTGAGCCTGATCGACCTGGCGGAGATGCTGCGCGAGGCGGCGACCGCGGCGTAACGGGTTCGGCGCGCGCGACCGGCATCGCGCCCCCCTCCGGCTCGCCTGGGCTCGCCACCTCTCCCGTACCGGGAGAGGTAGCCGGATGGCAACGGTGCGGGATGGGATGCATCCTGCCCGCCCGGCTGGCCCTCTCCGCCCGTTCCGCGAGGGTTTCGTGCGGCGCGGGGATGGCGAGGTGGCAGTCCGCGAAGGCGGACTTCGGGCCGTTGTTGCCGCGAATTCATTCGCCCGGCCACGGCCGCGGGGATGCCTGCAAGCCGCCCCCGGCGCGGAACACGCCCACGCACAGCCGTTGAAGCTGCTTTTCACGATTTACTTTCCACGAACGGTCCCATGAGAAACGTTCGCGCGGCGGCGGTGCCGCAGGTGCAGCTCGTGACCTTCCGCATCGGCGGCGAGGAGTTCGGGCTCGACGTGTTCCAGGTGCACGAGATCCTGCGCTACGAGCCGCCCACCGCCATGCCCAAGGCGCCCGCCTTCGTGGAGGGCGTGCTGGACGTGCGCGGCGCCCTGGTGCCCGTGATCGACCTGCGCAAGCGGTTCGAGGTGCACGACCTGCGCTACGACGACGACACGCGCATCATGCTGGCCGATTTCCAGGGCGAGCGCCTGGGGCTGATCGTGGACGAGGTGACCGAGGTGCTGCGCGTGCCGGAAACCGCCGTGAACCCGCCGCCCGGCTACGTGAAGGGGCTGGCCGCCGAGTTCATCCGCGGGATCGTGCGGCTGGAGGGGCGCCTGGTGGTGCTGCTGGACCTGGAGCGCATCCTGAGCAGCCAGGAGCGGATGCAGCTCCTCTTCTCCGGCTTCGGCGCGGAGGACGAGGATGCGGGAACCCCGGCGGCGAAGGGCGCGAAGGGATGAACGCGGAGGATCTGCTGGCCGCGTACGAGGAGCGCCGCGCCGCCATCGTTGCCCGGCTGGACGCGGGCGACGCCGCCGATGCGGTCAAGAACGACATCGTGGGATTGTTCAAGGAGACCGAGGCGGCCATCGAGCGGCTGACGGCCTTCAAGGAGACCATCCGCGAGCTGGTGCAGCGCTACAAGTCGCTGGCCGGCGAGAAGCCCGCGCCCGCCCCGGCGCCGCGCGGGCGCACGGTGGTGTCCGACCTGATTGGCAGCACCACGTACATCGAGCGCGGGTGGAGCGCCATCGCCGGCGGCGACGCGAAGCGCGCGGTGAAGGAGCTGGAGCGCGCGCTGGAGCTGGCGCCCAACGACCCGCAGGCCGAGACGCTGCTGGGGTGGGCGCAGATGCTGCGCGGCCACTACGACGACGCGCTGTTCACCTACTACAAGGTGCTGGCGAAGACGCCCGACAACCCGCTGGCGCGCGTCAATCTCGGCTACATCTGCCTGAAGAAGGGGATCTTCGGCGAGGCCATCGAGCACCTGTCCAAGGCCATCCGCCAGGAGCAGGACCGCAAGGCATCGCTCTACGCCCACTTCTACATGGGGCTGGTGTACGCCGAGCGCGAGATGTTCGACGACGCGCGCGCCTTCTTCCGCAAGACGCTGGAGCTGGGCCCCAACATGCTCGAGGCGTGGTGGGAGATGGGGCGCGCCTTCTACCTGGAGGGCAACCACCGCGCGGCCGCCGAGGCGTGGCGGCAGGGGGTGGAGACGAACCGCTTCAGCCTGTGGGGCGAGCGCTGCGGCGTCGCGCTGAAGCAGGTGGACGCGGGCGAGCCGGTGACGTTCGCGACGCAGAACGTGGAAGCGGAGGCGGGGGAGACGGCGCAGGCGTGAGCAGGTGCGAGTCCGCAGCCGCAGCAACGGGTGGGCGCGGCGGTAGTGGCGTGATTGAAGAAGCCTCGCTGGCGAACGGCGAGGCTTCGTGCTTCCGGCGGCCTGGGATCGCGTCCGCCATGCAGCATCGTTTCCGATCCCTTCCTTCGGCATCGGAGAGAAGATCTGTATCGGTCAGGGATCGCGCTCGCAGTAGCAGCAGTGCGTCGAGAAGTTGCAGAGGGCCGGATAGCCACTGGGGAAGCCGGCGGCCTGGCACACTCCCTGGCACTGCGCCCCGGTGGAGCAGTAGCCCGACGCGAGGGGATCGGTGCAGAAGCCCCGCGCGGCAGGGGCCGCGAAGGCTTCACGCACGCCCGTACCCAACGCCACGCACACGCCGATGCCGAGGAGCAGTTTCAGGAAAAGGACGTTTCGGGTCATGCCGCCTCCGTTGCGTGGTTTTCGTCTGCTGAACCTTATGGCGCAATCTTGTCGCTCAGGGATGTGGGCTGCAAGACTTTTCTCGCTCGTCCGGTCGCCCTACGAAAGCCCGGGTTGAAGGATCGCCTTGGTCGGTGAGGCTTCACTTTTCCGGTACGCGCCGTGATCGTTCAGGGATGATGCGTCCCTTTTCCCTCCGGCGAGCGCTCCGGCTCGTCCTTGCCATCCTGTCGCTCGCCGCCGGTTCCGTCCCGATCGATTCACATCTCCATGCGCAGGCGACCGAGGCGATGTCGTCCGGCTCGGTGCGCGTGGTGTACGCGCCGCGGCAGAAGGATCTCGCGCGGCGGGTGCTTGCGGCGGCGCGTACGCCGGTGCGGTTTCCGGGGCTGGGCGCGGTCGCGGTGCCGGAGTCCACCACGATCATCCTGGCGTCCACGCCGGCGGAGTTTGCCGCGGCGACGGGGGGCGGCGTGCCGGAGTGGGCCGGCGGCGTGGCGATCCCCGAGATGCGGCGCATCGTGCTCCCCGAGTACCCCGGCGCGCGCGTCCGCGGCGAGGACGCGGCGACCATCCTGCGGCACGAGGTCGCGCATCTCGTCGTGCACGACCGGCTGGGCGACAACGTGCCGCGCTGGTTTGATGAGGGGTACGCCGAGGTGGCGAGCGGGGGATGGGACGTGGAGAGCGGATGGCAGCTGCGCGTGGCGTTCATGACCGGCTCCACGCCGCCGCTGGATTCGCTCACGCTGGACTGGCCGCGCGGCGCGGTCGAGGCGCGCTTCGCCTACCTGCTCTCCGCCACGGCGGTGGACTACCTGCGCCGGCGCGGCGGCGAGCGCGGGATGCAGCTGCTCTTCGCCAACTGGCAGCGCGAGGGAACGTTCGAGGCGGCGCTCCGCACCACGTTCGGCATCACCTTCGGCCAGCTGGAGGACGAGTGGCGCCGCGACGTGCGCTCGCGCTACGGCTGGCTGGCCATCCTCAGCAACGTCGCGCTCATCTGGCTCGTGGCGACGGTGCTGGTGCTGGCCGCCTGGATCCCGCGCCGCCGCCGCAACCGCCGCAAGCTCGCGCAGATGGATGCCGAGGAGCGCATGCTTCCGCCCATCCGCCCGGAGATGGCGGGTGTCGACTACCCGATCGCCGAGCCGGAGGAGGAAAGTGCCTGAGTGCGGGAGTGCGGGAGTGCGGGAGTGCGGGAGTGCGGGAGTGCGGGAGTGCGGGAGTGCGTCACCAGCGCGGGGAATCGCATCGCCAAAATCTCACCGCGGGAGGCGGAACGTGCCCCGCTTTCCGCATCTCCATGCGCCGTGCGGGGTTGACGCTTTCCGGCGCCGCAGCTAGGTTTTTCGCATGCCCAGACCGACTCCCGCGCGCACGGCGCGCAACGCTCCCGTCGCTCCCGCCCCGGGCGAATCCGCGGGCTCGCTCCGCTTCACGCCGAAGAACCTGGCGGTGCTGGGCGCGGGGCTGGCCTCCATCATCCTCGGCTACGTCTTGCTCGGCAACGCCGACAACGTGCTCGCGCCGCTGCTGCTGGTGCTGGGCTACGCCGTGCTGATCCCGCTGGGGATCATCCTGTAGCGCCATCCCGACGGGCGATTAGCTCAGCTGGTTAGAGCACCTGTCTTACACACAGGGGGTCGGGGGTTCGAATCCCTCATCGCCCACTTTTCCTTCCCGCCTCGCCGGCCGGCGCCACCGCCGCGCCGCCCTCGTCCGGACGATCTCGCAGGGTCCACCACCATGCCTTTGATCCCGTGCCCGGAGTGCCGGGGCTCGGTGAGCACCTCGGCCGCGCAGTGCCCGCACTGCGGGTTCCCGCTCGCGTCCGCGCCGTACGCGCCCCCTCCTCCGCCGCCCATGCCCGCGCAGTGGAGCGGCCCCGCCGCGCCGCCGCCCTCGGGGCGCGGCATCGGCACGGGGGTGATCGTGGCCGTGGTGGCGGGCGTGGGGCTCCTTGGCCTGCTCGCGTTCGTGGGGCTGATCGCGCTGGGCGCTTCGATGGATTCGGAGACGCGGGCGATGTCGGATTCCACGGTCGCGTTCTCCGCCACCGACACCACGTACGGCGACACGGTCGCGACGGTGCCCGGCGTGCCCGCCGGGAACTGGTCGGTCTCCGAGGACACCTCGGAGATGGACGGCACGCCCACGGTGGTGCTGACCGCGGTCGCCGACGCGGAGATCGAGGGGCGGGCGAACAGCGCGCGGCCGTCGCTGATCGTGCGCTGCCGCGAGGGAACGACCGACGTGTTCGTGGCCACGGGGCTGCAGGCGAACCCCGAGTACGGCCACTACCAGGAGGTCACCATCCGCTACAGGCTGGACGAGGCCTCGCCGCGGCGCCAGCTGTGGAGCGAGTCCACCAGCGGCGAGGCGCTCTTCGCGCCCGAGCCCGTCAGCCTCGCTCGGGCGATGACGCGCGCGAGCAGCTTCCGCTTCGAGTTCACGCCCTTCCAGTCGTCCGCGCAGACGGTCACCTTCGCCGTCGCCGGGCTGGAGGAGAAGCTCGCGCGCGTGGCCAACGCCTGCCACTGGCACATCTGATCCCGTATCTTGAGATTGCCTGTGCATTTCCGCTCATGACAGGGAGACGTCGTCCTGAGGCCGGCCACACTGCAAGCTGAATCTGCACAGGTATTTGCAGGCCGAAGGATCCATAGCCGGTGCCGCACGTCCGCTGAGGAAATGCACGGCCGATTTTCGATAGGTATGAATCTTCCCGGACCGGCGGGTTGGGAGACGACCGAAGAGGACGCGGGGGATGATGATCATCTCCCGCGTCCTTTGTGTTTGCGTTAGCTTCGGTCAACTTCAACCCCGATCGCAAGCCGCATGAAGATCACCGCCATCGAGCCGCAGAAGCTGCACCCCGAGCGCGTGAACGTGCACGTGGACGGCGCGTTCCGGCTGGCGCTCGCGGCCGAGCTGGTGGTCGCCGAGCGGGTGCGCGTGGGCGATGAGGTGGACGACGAGCGGCTCGCGGCGCTGGAGGCGAAGGACCGGGGATGGAAGGCGCGCGACGCGGCGCTCTCGCTCCTCTCCTACCGCTCGCGCTCGGCGACGGAGCTCACGCGGCGCTTGCGTCGGAAGGGGTTCGAGGACGAGCTGGCCGAGGCCACGGTGGAACGGCTGGGGGAGATGGGGATGGTGGACGACGCCGCGTTCGCCGAGAGCTTCGTGCGCGACCGCGTGCGCCTGCGCCCGCAGGGCCGCCGCCGCATCGCCAGCGAGCTGCGCGCGAAGGGGGTCGATGCGGAGACGGCGCGCGACGCCATCGCCGGCGTGATGGAGCGCGAGGGGGCCACGGAGCTGGACCTGGCCCGCGCCGCCGCCGCGCGCTGGAAGCCGCGCCCCGGCGAGGACCCCGCGCACGCCCGCCGCCGCCTGCAGGGCTTCCTCGCCCGCCGCGGCTTCGGCGGCGACGCCGTCCGCGAGGTCGTGCGCGAAAAGCTCCGCCCGGGGTGATCGCGCCGGTGGTTGGGAACATCGAACACGTCGCGATGACGTCAGCCTGAGTCGTCCTCGCTCTGCCGCGTCCTTGGAGGATGTAAGGAGATCGGTCGTGAGCGCCGATGCCTCAGAATGAGCGGATCAGCCTCGCGCAGTTTGCGAGGCTTCCCGTCGTTGTTGCTGCGACTTCAGTCGCCGGTGCGGGGCGGACGTGCGAGGATGGTATAGATCCTTCGGCCTGTAACGACTTGTGCGGACGAAGTGGATGGTGTGGCCGGCCTCAGGATGACGTCTCTGGGGAGGATGCTCGACTGATCCCACCAGATAAAGAGGGGGCGCTCCCCGGTTGGGAGCGCCCCTTCACCCTCTCAGCCCGCCGGGATCAGCGGACGCCGTCGCCGTCCAGGTCGCGGCCGCCGCTCAGCGGGTTGTCGGCGCGCATCCCGCCGCCCTCGTCCACGCGGCGCACGTCGCCGGTCTGGTGGACCTCGGCGCGCTCCTTCCGCAGGTCGGCCTCCACCGTCTGGGTGTCTTCCACCTGGTTCCGGCGGACGACGATTTCCTCGGCGCCCACCGCGCGCTTCTCGGCCACCACCTCTTCGCGCGTCAGCGGCACCGAGATGTGCTCCTCGGTGAACGCGCGGTCGGTGTTCACGGCGTCGGCGCCGGTGAGCTCGTGGCGCTCCACGGTGACCTCGTCGCGCATCACCGGAACTTCCTCGCGGACGTGGCGCGTGTCCACGTGCTTCTCCACCTCCACCTGCCCGGCCGACGTCTCGCGCTTGCCCACCGCGAGCTGCTCCTCCGACAGCGTGAGCCGCTCCTCGGCCCCGGCCGCGTCGCGGCGGGTGGTCTCGTCCAGACGGTTGTCGAGGCGGTCCAGGTTGTCGTTGTTGTCGCGCATCATCGGCTCTCCTGCGTTGAGTGAAGTGCCCTCCCGGTGCGGCACGTCCGCCAGATCGGGGGGCCAACCCCTGTGCAACGTTTGTTCCGCTCCCCGCGTCTGCAGCGTGCGGTTCACCTTGCATGGGACGAAATGGGACGGAGAGCCCAAACGGCGCTCCCGTCCCGACTTACGTTCGCGCTACCGCACGCGCACGCCCTCCGGCCCGCCGTCCTGGAGCAGCGTGTCGTCGCCCCGGTCGTCGTCGCCCCGGACGTCGCCGCGCACGTCGGCATCGCCGGTGTTGCGGACCTCGGCGCGCTCGCGGCGGAGGTCGGCTTCCACCACCTGTTCCTCCTGCACCCGGTGGCGGGTGATGACGATCTCCTCCGTGGCCACCAGCCGCTTCTGCACCACCAGCTCCTCGCGGACCAGGGGGATGTGGAGCTCGTCGCCCACCTGGTACGATTCGGTGGGCGAGTCGGGGGAGGTGACGGGGCGGCGCTCGACCGACACCTCCTCGCGCATCACCGGCACGCTCTCGCGCACGTGCTCCGTCTCCACGCGCTTCTGCACGTCCACCGCGCCGGCGGACAGCTGCTCCTTGCGCAGGGCCAGCTCCTCGCGCGCCAGCGTCATCCGCTGCTCGTCGCCGTCGCCCGGCGGGCGGCCCGCGCGCTCGTCGTACGCCGCCGCGCCCGCTGCCGCCGCGGCCGCGCCGGGGCCGCCCAGGCCCAGGTAGCCGGTTCCCGCGAAGGTCACCAGCACGCGCCGGCTGGAGGTGTCGATCTCCACCTGCTCGATCGGCACGCGCGTCGGGCCGCCGCGTCCGCCCTCGTTCCCGTCCACGTCCACCGTCACGGCGGCCACCCGCCGCGCCGCGGGATCCACCAGCAGCTCCCTCACCTCGCCGATCTTCCGCCCGTCGGGGAGAAAGGCGCCGAAGCCGCGGATGTCGGTGTAGCCCTCGGCCACCTCGAAGCCGTCCATCTGGTCCAGCGGGACCAGCCCGCGCATGTCGTCGTTCATCTGCCGATTTCCTCCTGCTCGAGGGCTGCCGGTGCCGCTCAGGGGCGCCTGGTGCTGTCGGTCTTGATCAGGGTGTCCTGCGCGTTCGCCGCCGGGGCGCCGCCCGCGGCCGGCGCGGCCGAGACAGTGGTGTCGCCCGGCGAATCCGCCCCGGGCGAGCGGGCCACGGTGGTGTCCTGCACCGCCGGCTGCACCGGCGCGGAGGCCGGCGAGCCGGCGGGCGCCGCCGCCGGGGCGACGGTCGTCGTGTCCGTGGCGGGCGCGGCGTGGTCGCCGCCGCGGCCGCGGAGGAGCAGGTATGCGAGCGCGGCGAGAAGGAGCAGGGGGATCAGCCACCACCACCTGAAGCCGCCGCCGCGGTGATCGTTGCGGTTCTCGACCTTGATCTCGGCCACCGTGCTTCTCCTTGCGGACGGGGGGGATGCGACGCGCATTCAGCCTGGGCGCGGGGCGGCGGGGGGTGGCAACTATCAAGCCATCCGGCGGGGGCGCGACCGGCCCGCGCGGAGGGGTGCGGCCGAGCTCCATCCACGCCGGACGGGGCGCGGCCGGCGGTCCGGAATCCCCATCTCCCTCCCGATCCTTGACCCCGCCTCGCCCGGACGCGCATCATTCCGCGCTCTCCGCAATCTTCCCATCCCCCGTTCCGCCCCGCCCATGCTCCGGAAGCTCGCGTACGTCCTTGCCGGGCTCGTGCTGCTGGTGGTTCTCCTGGCCGCCGGCGCGCGCTGGTACGTGGGGCGCGCCGAGGCCGACCCCGCGCGCGACGCGGTGATCCCCGGGCTGCACGGCAGCGTGGAGGTGTGGCGCGACTCGCTGGGCGTGCCGCACGTGTGGGCGAAGGACGAGGAAGACCTGGTGCGCGCGGTGGGCTACGTGCACGCGCAGGACCGGCTCTGGCAGATGGAGCTCTTCCGGCGCGTGGCCGACGGGCGGATGGCCGAGGTGCTGGGCCCGCCGCTGGTCGACACCGACCGCTTCCTGCGCACGCTGGGGATGGGCCGCTCCGCCGCCGACAACGAGCGCACGCTGGACCCGGAGAGCCGGCGCCTGCTGCAGGCGTACGCCGACGGGGTGAACGCCTGGATCGACCATCACCCCGGCCCGCTGCCGCCCGAGTTCCTGGCGCTGCGCTTCCGGCCCGAGCACTGGACCGTCCGCAACACGCTGGCGATCGGCAAGATCATGGCGTGGGACCTGGCGGACTGGAACGTGGGGCTGGACCTGCAGCGCGCGACCGAGGCCGTGGGCCCGGAGCTGGCGCGCGACCTGTATCCCTCGTATCCCCAGTGGGGGCCCACCATCCTGGGCGGCGACGCCGAGTGGGCGGGGAAGGGCGGCGCCGCTCCGTCCGGCTCCGCGCCGGGCACCCGCATCCCCCTTCCCGCGCCGGTCCCGGCCGACACCTCCGCCGCCGCGCGCCGCTCGGCCGTGCCGCTGCCGCGGGTTCCCGCGCTGGCGCTGGCATTGCTCGACGGCGTCTCCATCTCCCGCGCCTCCAACTCGTGGGTGATCGGGGGAGCGCGGACGAAGAGCGGCAAGCCGATCCTGGCCAACGACACGCACCTGGCGTTGCGCGCGCCCTCGCTCTGGTACCTGGGCGCCATCCACGGCGGCGCGATCGACGCGGCGGGGATGATGCTCCCCGGCTTCCCCATCATCGTCATCGGCCACTCGAAGCGCGTGGCCTGGGGATACACGAACGCGATGGTGGACGACGTCGACTTCTTCGTCGAGCAGGTCGATCCGTCCGACACCACGCGCTACATCACCCCCACGGGCCCGATGCCGTTCGTCGTGCGCCCGGAGACGATCCAGGTGAAGGGCGCGGCGCCGGTCGTGCAGCGCGTGCGCGTGACCCGCCACGGCCCGGTGCTGAGCGACGTGGACGAGCGGGTGAAGGGAAAGGTGCTGGCGATGCGGTGGACGGCGCAGGACCCGTCCACCGAGATGGCGGCGCTGGTGGGGATGAACCGCGCGGGGAGCGCGGCGGAGTTCGCGGCGGCGCTGCACGGGTTCAACAACCCGCACCAGAACGTGATCTTCGCGGACGTGGACGGGAACATCGGCTACTGGATGGGCGGCCGCGTTCCCGTGCGGAAGGGCGGCACCGGCCTTCTTCCCGTGCCCGGGTGGACGGGCGAGGGCGACTGGACCGGGTGGCTGGGCTTCGACCAGCATCCGCACGCGCTGAACCCGGCGGAGGGCTTCATCGTCACCGCCAACAACCGCCAGCTCCCGGCCGCTTCCGGCTATCCGTACCTCATCGCCAACGACTGGGCCGAGCCGTACCGCGCCCTGCGGATCCGGGAGATGATCCTGGCCGGGCGCGGCCTGACCGCGGCCGACGTGCAGCGCCAGGAGATGGACGTCCGCGACGAGATGGCGGTGCGCTACAAGGCGTTCGCCGTGCGCGCCGCGGAGCTGGCGGGCGATTCGGCCGCCGCGCGCGACCTCCGCGCCTGGACGGGGGACGCGTCGGTGGACTCGCACGCGGCGGCGCTCTTCTACGTCTGGCTGGAGAACCTGCGCCACGCCATCGGCGACGACGAGTACCGCGGCAAGCCCGTCTACTTCCCCCGCACCGCGCTGGAGCACGTGCTCGACCGCAATGGCGGCGCGTGGGTGGACGACGTGCGCACGCCGGCGGCGGAAACGCTCGACGGCCTCTCCGCCGCCGCGATGCGCGCCGCCATCGCGACGGTGGGCGCGCGCACCTGGGGCGACCTGCACGTCACCCAGATCGCCCACCCGCTCGGGGTGGTGGGGATGCTGAACCGTTCGCTGGGGCTCAACATCGGCCCGTTCCCCAACGGCGGCTCGGGGAACACGGTGAAGGTGGCGGGCTACGGCGGCCGCACGCCGCCGTTCGTGAACGCGTACGGCCCCAGCCAGCGCCACGTGGTGGACATGGCCGACGTGGACGGCGAGGGCGGCTTCGTGATCCCCACCGGCCAGAGCGGCGTGCCCACCAGCCGCCACTACCGCGACCAGACGCCGATGTGGCGCACCGGCCGGCTCTGGCGCATCCCGCTGGACCGCGGCAGGGCCGAGTCGCGCCGCGTCAGCCGCCTGGTCCTGAAACCGAGGTGACGCGCCGATGCCCGCGATGATCTGCCCCAAGTGCGGCAGCCCCATGACCACCGGCTTCCTGCTGGACTCGGCGCAAAGCCCGAAGCCCACCGAGTGGATCGAGGGCGCGCCGGAGAAGAGCTTCTGGACCGGCCTGAAGCTCGACCGCCGGCGCCGCTTTCCCCTGAACGCCGACCGTTGCGAGCGCTGCGGCTTCCTGGAGCTGTACGCCTAGCAAGCGGAGGACCGGTTCTGCGCGCGAAGGGCTCGGAATCCGACATTGGCTGGATCGAATGCTGGCGCGGGATTTCCAGCCGAGTTCGCGAAGTTTTCAGCGTGAACGCGGAGTATGCATCCCAGGATCGAACGGGATGGCGGAAGCGTGGCGATGCTCGCTATCTCTTCACGACGGTACTTGAAAATGCTGCGGGGCGTGGCAAGATTGGAGTCCCTTCCCGTCCCAACCCACCCGCATCCAGGAGTCTCCCATGCTCAACCTGAACCCCGAAGACCTGCAGGTCACCTCGTTCCAGACCGCCCCCGTCTCGGATTCGATCTCCACCGGCGGGCAGTCGTGGCCGGACGTGTGTACCTGCATCGGCATCTGCCAGCCGAGCGCGGACATCTACTGCAGCGGCGGGTGCCCGCCCGAGACCACCATGCCGGTGGAGCAGACCGTGGCGTACTGATCGCCAATCGGCAGCCGGGAGATGAGAGAACCCCCGCCGCGAACTGCTCGCGGCGGGGGTTCTCTTCGTCGTGTCCGATCGCATGCGGCGGATCAGGAGCCGGCCCCTTCGCGCAGCAGGATCGGCAGCGGCACGCGCGCCCAGTCGTCGCCCGGCCTTTGCGCGCCGACCACCGCGCCGGTGAGCGTGGTGACGCCGGTGAGCGGGAGGCCCAGGAGCGCGGCGCTCCCGGTGGGGCTGCTCAGCAGGCAGTCCTGGCAGGTGGCGCCGCTGGCCTTCACGATCAGCACCAGGATCCCCGTCGCGGTCGCCCCGCCCAGGAAGCCATACACGGCGCCGCGCCACGCGCCCTGCCCGGCGGTGCGCCGCCCGGTGGACAGGTCCACGTGCCGCACGTAGGCCAGCGGAATGGTCAGCCGGTCGTCGCCGCGCTGCACCACCAGGTCGGCGGTGTCGGCCTGCAGCACCAGCCCGGTAAAGGTGCGCGGGCTCAGGAAGTCCTGCGTCACGCGCACGCGGGCCAGCGAATCCACGGCCGTGGGGCCGCGCGCGGCCTGCGCGGCGGCGCGGGGGGCAAGCGCCAGCACCAGGGCCAGCGCGGCAAAAGCGGCTTTCGTCATCGTGCGGCTCCGCTCCAGGGACGGTACGCCGATGGACTGCGAAAGGATAACGATACAGCCCGCGCTATCCTGACGCACCCTTTTCCTCCGGCGGCGGCGCGACCAGCTTCATGGCCCCGCGCTCCAGCCGGTAGTGGAACGGCGCGGGGATGCGCGTGGTTTCGCCGTCGATGGCCAGGTAGGCGATGCGCCGCGGCATGGCGATGGTGCACTCGTCCACCAGGAACGCGTCCAGGTGCGGCGTGCGCGACACCACCTTCAGCCCGCGCGCCGCGGCCGCGATCCCCAGCGCGGTGAGGCGCGCCACCGCCTTGCCGTGCACGGCGATCACGTGCAGCCCCGCGCGCCCGTTCTCCACCCGCCCGCCGAAGGTGGGAAAGCGCGTCTCCCGTTCGCCCACGCCGATGAACACCAGCGCGGTGCGGTAGGAGCGCACCTTCCCCTCCACCCGCACCTGCACGTCGAAGCTGCGCAGCCGCGCCGTCATCCGCAGCCCGGAGAGGAAGCTGGCCATGCGGTACCCCATCCACCGCTCCATCCGGTCGCGCATCCGCACGAACCCCACGTAGGCGCCCACCGAGCTGGTGTTCAGGAACGGGCGGTCGTTCACGAACCCCAGGTCCACGCCGCGCGCCGTTCCCGTCGCCGCCAGCTCCAGCGCCTCGGCCAGCTCGGTGGGGATGCCGTTGTCGCGCGCGAAGTGGTTCAGCGTTCCCGCCGGGAGCACCGCCAGCTCCACCCCCGTCTCGCAGGCCGCGGCCGCCGCCGTGGCGATGGTCCCGTCGCCGCCGGCCACCAGCACGCGCCGGGTGCCGCGCTTCACCTCGTCGCGGATCGCGTCGGCCAGGCCGCTGGGCCCCGCGTCGCGCAGCTCGAAGCGCGCGTCGGCGGAGATGGCGTCGGCCGCCTCCTGGCCGCGCCCGGAGCCGGGGTTGGCGAAGGCGGGGATCGGCGGGGTGCTCGGGTCCGGAGCTGGGGGCAAGGCTGCCGCCGGGCGCGAAAGGTCGTTGGGCCGCGTGGGATTTGCGCGCGCCCCACTGCGCACGGATCGCGCCGCATGCGGAAAACCGCCGCGGCGCCTGGAAGAAAATCGGGGGATAACGAGGGAGGTAGATACGAAGAAGGCGCCGATTGCTCGGCGCCTTCCGGCGTTCAGCGCGCGGCCGGCGTGCGCCGCTTGGGCCCCGGCCGCTCGCGCCGGAGCAGGCTGCGGCTGGGCGCGGGCCCCTCCCCGGCCGCCTCGCGGGCACGGATCCGGAACTCCCAGACGATCATCGGCGGCATGATGACGGCGATCCCGATCATCACGATCGTGCCGAGGGTAAACACCCACTCCGTGTCACCCATCACAGGCCTCCTCGCCTTGAAGGTGGAAAGCAGAAGATAGCGAAAGCGCCCAGAATGGTAAAGATGATCGCAACGCGCTTCGAGAATACGAAGTACCGCTCTCGTCTGCGCTCCCACCGCGAGCACGGCGCGCCCCATTGCCGGCGGATCGTCTCGACCAGCGGATCGGCGGCGGTCACGGCCGAGGCGGTGCTCGCCGCCTCCGCAACGATCTCGCAATCGATGCCGGCTTCGCGTCCCGGGCTGCTCAGCTCGTCACCCAGGTAGGCTCCGTACGCAATCGCGGCGAGCACCACGCCCGTCCCGAGCGCCACCTGGAAGGTGTGGCGCAGCGGTGATGTTCGCCGGTGCCCGAACGAGATCTCGGCCAGCGCGCTGGAGCACGCGACCAGGACCAGGAAGATGATCTCCGGCGAGCTGCGCCAGGGGTTTCCATCTCCATCCTTGAAGTACCGCAGCGCCACGCTGGCGAAGTACGGCACGGAGCCGAACGCGACGTGGAAGATGAGCCACTTGGGAAGGCCTTCCATCCGGCACCGGCGACAGGTAAGTGGACGGAGAGATGGGAGGCGGGATGATAAACGAGATGCGAACGAAAGGCAAGGGCTAAAAAGGAGCTATGCTGGATGCTGCGCATCTCGCTCTCCGGCAACGACTTCCGCGCCGTCAAACCGGTTTCGGGGATCGATCGTGCAATCCGGCAGCGCACGTGCGACTTCGCCTATAGATCCTTCGGCCTGCAACCGCTTGTGCGGAGGCAACGACGGTGTGGCCGGCCTCAGGATGACGTCAATTCTGTGCGTCTGGTGCATAGTTGATTGCCAGATCTGGTATCACACCGCCAGCGTGAAGATCGCCAGCTCGGGGACGGAGCCGAAGCGGACGGGGAGCCCGGTTTCGCCGATGCCGCGGGAGACGTAGAGCGGCACCTGCCCGGCGTCGCGGAACCAGCCGCGCACGTAGCGCCCGCTCCCCGGCGGCAGCACCGGCGCCGCGCCGAAGAACGCCACCTGCCCGCCGTGCGTGTGCCCGGACAGCATCGCGCGGAACTCGCGCGCCTGCACGCCCGCGCCGGGGGCGATCAGCGAGCCGCCGACCATCTGCGCCGCGGCGTCGCGGTCCAGGGCGTCGCGGTACTCGGGGCAGTGCATCAGCAGCAGCCGCGCGTCGGCGGGCTCCGCACCGCGGACGGCGGCGCGCAGGTCGGGGCGGCCGGCGAGCAGGTCGTCCAGCCCCGTCAGCGCGAGGCGACGTCCGCGGTGGAGGTGCACCGCCGTCTCGTTCACCAGCAGCCGCCCGCCGAAGCGCGCGTAGAGCTCGCCCAGCGCGGACGGATCGATCCCGCTCCAGCGGTCCCAGTTCCCCAGGATCGCGTACTTGGGCGTGGCGGGGTCGAGCAGGGAGAGGAACTCGCGGAAGGCGGGGAGCGCGTCGCGCCGGTCGACGGAACCGCCGGTGAACAGGATCAGGTCCGGGCGCGCGGCGGCGACCTGCTCGGCGATGTGGTGATGGAGCCCGCCGACGCGCTTCAGGTGCAGATCGGCGATCTGCGCCAGCGTGACCGGCGCGCGGCCGGGAGGGGACGGGGATCGAGGTCGTGGCGGGTGACCTCCAGGCGGCGGGGCTCCACCAGCCCCGCGTCGGCCGCCAGCAGGGCGCCGGCGGCCCCGAGCGACGACGCGATGAACCTGCGCCGGTTCATCGCGCCGCTCGAGTCGTCAGGCCCCCGCGGGCGCGGCGGCGGGGTGCCGGACCGCGCGGCGGGTGACGGCGAAGTACCCCGCGACGCCGGCGAGCACGATCAGCACGCTGATCAGCTGGGCGACGGAGAACATCCCCAGCAGGCGGTCGTCCTTGGCGCGGAAGATCTCCACCACGAAGCGCTCCACGCCCGCCAGCGCCAGCCACACGAACCAGACGGCGCCTGGCGTGCGCAGGCGGTCGCGCAGCTTCCAGACGACGAAGAAGATGGCCAGCGACAGCGCCGTCTCGTACAGCTGCGTGGGGTGCACCGTCATCACCATCCCGTCGGGGACGTTGGCGGGGATGTTCACGCCGAACGCGCGCAGGTTCCCCGCGGTGGACGGCGGCGCGCCGTTGGGGAAAGCCACGCCCCACGGCAGCTTCGTGGGGCCGCCGTAGTCGTCGCCCACCAGGAAGCAGCCCACGCGGCCGATCGCGTAGCCGATCGCCAGCGTCGGCGCGCACGCGTCGGCCAGGGTGAGGACGGGGAGCTTCAGCCGGTGGACGCGGAAGAGCACCGCCAGCGCGGCCAGGATGAAGCCGCCGTACCACACCAGCCCCGAGCGCGAGAGCAGCGACGCCCACGGGTGGGCCGCCGTCTCGGGCCAGTGCAGGATCATGTAGTAGATCTTGGCGCCCACGATGCCGAAGATGGCCGCGTAGCCGGCCAGGTCCCACGCGTGCTCGGGGTCCTGCCCCCTGCGCCGGAGCTCGCGCGCCAGGATCCAGCCGCCGGTGACGAAAGAGAGCGCCATCATCACGCCGAACGACGTGACCGTGAAGCCGCCGATTCTGAACAGTACGGGTAGCATTGGGGACTGCGCGGGTGGTGGAAGCCGCGGCGTGGAGGGGCGCCGGGAAGGTCAGGAGTGATATGAACTTAGCCGAATCCAGCCGGACGGTAAAGTCATCCCCCGCCGATCGTCGTTGTGGAGGGTAGACGAGCACGTGGTGCGGCTCGCCAATCCACCCCAATCCGGCGGGCTCGTCCCTGTCCCCTGTAACCTGTCCCCTGCGGTTCAGTCGAACATGTCCCACGCCGTGCCCAGGTCCTGCTTGGAGAACACGCGGAAGGCGGTGAGCGTGTTGGTCCGCTCGATCCCCTGGATCTGCGCGATCTCCTCGGTCACGATCTCGGCGATGCGCTCGTACTCCTTCACGCGCACGATGGCGATCAGGTCGTAGTCGCCGGACACGGAGTAGACCTCGGCCACGCCGTCGATTCCGGCGATGCGGCGCGCCAGCGCGGGCACGTCGCCGGGCACGGCGCGGATCAGCACCACGCAGGCCACCATCTGGCTCATCGGCTCACCGTTCGTCGTCGTGGTTGGCAGTCGATCTTCAACGGATTGGAACCGCAGGTTCTGGGCGTGTTTGGCGCTTAGGCGCCAAACCGGGCTGCGCGCGCGGTAGGCAACGATACAACTGTTGCCAACCGCGCCGGGCCACCGCCGCGCCGTGCATCCGGCGCGTTTTGCCGGCATCCACCCACGCGCGGCGCCGTCTGAGCAACCGGGATGATCCTTGACAGATCAGACCGGGAGGATGCTTGACACTTTCTTCCTCCAGAACCCGGGGAGTTGATCTCCAAACACCCGGGGGTTAGTCCACAAACTTCCACGTCCGTTCGTTGAGGCGCGCGAGCAGCAGATCGTAGAAGTAGACCGACCACATCCCCTCTGCAATCTCCTCCAGGGCGACACTGTGGCCGATCAGCACCTCGCTCAGGAACAGGTCCCGATTGCGAAAGTGGAGAATGCCGTTCGCACGCACCGGCCGGACCACGCAGTGACCCGGGTACTCCGGCTCCGGCAGGCGCTCGGGGAGCTCGCGCGGCGAGCGCACGTACAGCGAGCCGGGCGTCTGCATCGCGAGCGCCTGGTGCGGCCGCTCGAAGTCGAACTCGGCGCGGAACCGGTCGCACCGCTCCTGCTGAGCCGGCATGTCCGCGGCTGGCGGCCATACCGTTTCCTGCTTCAGCGTCCGGTGCATTCGCTCGTGCGAGCCGTTCTGCTCCGGGTGCCCCGGCTCGATGCGGTCCTGCCGGATCCCCAGCTGCGTCCACCAGACGTTCAGCCGCGACAGCCCGGCAATCGCCTTGCTCGAGAACGGGCACCCGTTGTCCGAGCGGATGACCCAGGGCAGCCCGTATTCCCGGAACACGCGCTCCACCACGGCCTGGGTCCCGGCGTGCGTGATGGAGGACAGCACGTCGACCGCCAGCAGGAACCGCGTGTGGGCGTCCGCGATGGTGAGCGGGTAGCACAGCTTCCCGTCGCGCGTGCGGAACTCGCCCTTGAAGTCGATCGTCCACAGGTCGTTGGGCCCGGATACCCCCACCTGCGTTCGTCCCGGGTGGCTCCACTTCCGGCGCCGCGGCCGCGGCTTCGTCAGCCGCTCCCGGCTGAACAGGTCGCCAACGGTGCTCGCGGCCGGCAGCACCCGCCCGGGTTCGCGCTTGCGCAGGCACGCCAGCAGCGTCCGCGGCCCCCAGTGCGGATGCAACCGCCGTTCGGCCAGGAGCTCCTCGCTCATCTCCGCCGAGATTCTGTGCGGGCAGTTCAGGGGCGCGTGGCTGCGGGCCTTCAGTCCGTCGACCCCCAGCGCGTTGTACCGCGCCAGCGTCGCGTAGCCCGTCTCCCGGCTCACGCCGAAGCGCTCGCACAGCTCGGACATCTTGTAGAGCTTCTCCTGCGCCTTGGCTACGAACCGCAGCCGCTCGTTCTCCGAATCCGTCCGGTTCCACGGCATGGCGTCCCCCCTGTGGCTTGGGCGAGATCAACGATACCGTGTCAGGCATCCTCCCGGTCTGATCTGTCAACAATCTACCCGGTCTGTACCGTCCCGGCCCTCCGGGCGCGCATCCCTCACGCGGATCCCGCTCGCTTCCTCGCCCATGCATCCGAAACGCCCGGATGCATGGCAGCAGTCCCGGAGGGACTTTGTGCTTTTGTTGCCCCCGAATTCATTCGGGGGACGGGGCAGCCGCATCCCCCGCCGCCCGCGTCCGCCGGGGAAGAAGCCACAGCCCCGCGGCCAGCGCAAGGGGCGCCAGCGCCACCAGCCACCAGTTCGGCTCGCCCGTCGCGCCGTTCATCACCGCGCCACGTACGTCGGGGCGCGAGACGATCACCACCGCCAGCCCGTTGTTGATGAAGTGCATCCCCATGCTGGCGAAGATCGACCGCGTGCGCCAGACCGCGATCCCCATCAGCACCCCGATCCACGCCGTCGGCAGGAAGCGGATGGCCGTCTCGCCGGAGAGGTGGAAGGCGCCGAAGATCAGCGCCGTGAGCCCCACCGTCCTCCACATCCGCTCCTCGCGCGCCACCCCCTGGAAGAGGACCCCGCGGAACACCGCTTCCTCGCACACCGCCGGCGTCACCGCCACCAGCAGCAGGAGCCAGAGGAAGCGCGGCAGGTCCGTGGCCGTCGTCAGTTTCTGCATTGCCCCGAACAGCTCCTTCGGCACGTCCAGCCACTGCAGCTGCACCCATCCCAGCGCCCAGCCCAGCGGGATCCCGCCCAGCGCGACGAGCAGCGCGCCCGCCATCCCCCGCGCCGACGGCGCCCGCAGCGCCAGCGTCCGCCGCGCGTCGAACGGGCCGAGCGCGAGGAAGAGCAGGGCGGGGAGGAGGAGCAATCCCCACTCGCTGTACAGCAGTCCGCGCTCGCCGAAGCGCGCCTGCAGCGCCGTTCCCGCGTGGAAGTACAGCAGCGCGATGGCCGCGACGAACGCCAGCGACTCCGCGGGGAGCGGCACCCGGCGCGCGCCCGTGCGCACCGCGGCCAGCCGCTCGCGCCAGCCGGTCTTCGCCGCCGCGCCCGCGCCGCCGCCGAAGAGCACGTCCTCGCGCCCGAACGCCCGCGCGGCGAAGTGCAGCGCCAGCCCCGCGTACAGCACCGTCGTCCCGAACGCGACGAGGGAGGGGACCAGCGTGGCCGTCCCCGCCATCAATTCGCGGAACATCATCGCGATCCCCACCACGGGAACGGCGGCGAGGGCGGCGTTGAAGTCGATCCCCGGGAGCGAGATCACCAGGATCGGCAGCGTGCTGGCGAGCTGCACGGGGGTGAGCGCGTTCTGCGCCTCCTTGAAGCTCTGCGAGCGCACCGCGATCCCCAGGAAGAGCGCGGAGAAGAGCACCGCGAGGGGAACGAGTCCGACGAGCACCAGCGCGGCGGTGCTCCACGGCAGCGTGAACTTCACGTGCGCGGCCCGGGCGAACTTGAAGATCCCGCTCTGGAAGGTCAGCAGCATGCTGAGCAGGTTGGCGCTCGCCGCCGCCATCCCGATCACCGTCACCGCCGCGAACTTCCCCGCCACGATCTCGCGCGCGGGAACGGGCGCGGTCAGCAGCGTTTCCAGCGTCCCCCGCTCCTTTTCCCCCGCGGCCAGGTCGATCGCGGGGTAGAAGGCGCCCAGCAGCGTCATCAGGATCAGGATCACCGGCAGGAAGCGGCCCAGCGCGTACGCCCCCGTCTCCTCCGCCGTCGCGACGGACGAGTCGGCGACGGCGATGGGCCGGGCGAACGCCGGCGGCAGCCCGCGCCCGGCCAGGCGGCGCGCCAGCAGCGAGTCGTTCCACTCCCCCAGCTTCTTCCCCACCAGCTCGTGCGCGCGCTGCGAGCGGTCGTCCGACGCGTCGAAGAGCACGCGCACGTCCCGCGTTCCCGCCGTGTCCGCAGGCGCGGGGGCCAGGACGACGGCGGCGTCGGCGTGGCCGGCGCGGATCGCCCTCGTCGTCGCGCTGTCGGCGGGGAGGATGCGGAGGGTGGAGTCACGTCGGAAGAAGGCGGAGAATTCCGCGTCCGCCCCGGCGACGGCGACGGCTGCAGGGCGCTCGCTCAGGCGCCGCTGGCCGAAGAGCGTCAGCTGCTCCATCACCACCAGCAGGGCGGGGTAGAGCAGGGTGGGGATGACGATCATCATGAACAGCGTGCGCCGGTCGCGGAGCGTCTCGCGGAGCTCCTTCGCCAGCACGGTGCGGACGACGCGCCAGTTCACGCGGCCTCCCGCACGATGCGCAGGAAGGCGCGCGCCAGGTTGTGCTCGCCCGCGCGCTCCGTGATCTCCTCGGCCGTCCCCTCCTCCACCAGCCGCCCGTTGGCGATGATCCCCACGCGGTCGGCCAGCAGCTCCACCTCGCTCATCTGGTGGGTGGAGAAGAGCACGGCACGCCCCCGGGCCCGCGCGTCGGCGATGAAGCGGAAGATGGCGTCGCTGCTCAGCACGTCGAGCCCCAGCGTGGGTTCGTCCAGCACCAGCGCGGGCGGATCGTGCACCACCGCGCGGGCGATGGACACCCGCTGCCGCTGGCCGGTGGAGAGCTTTCCGCAGAGGCGGTCCGCGAACTCCTCCAGCCCGAAGGCGGCCACCATCTCCTCCACCCGCCGCTCAGCGAGGTCGTCCGCGATGCCGTTGAGGCGCGCGAAG